>CALELM010000103.1 GCA_937902665.1 uncultured Selenomonadaceae bacterium | reverse complement strand
ACAATTAGGCGGTCAGGTCTTAGGAAAGAATTTGCGAAAAACTATTGACGGTATCTTCCCGTGTCCGCTTTGTTGCCTCGACAATCAGATATCCAGAATACGCCTCCCTTGTTGCCGTCTCCCGTCCGTCACATATGGGAGAAGATTGGCAGCTCTTATCCGCAATGGATCGCGATGAAGAAATGGAAAGAATCTCCGAGATGCTGTATCGTTGAGATTGTAGCTTCCTATCATGTGTGGTATACTTATTTATCCTAAGTATAGAAACAATCACTGAAAGGAGTATGTCTTATGGATAGAAAATATAATCCCGACGACTATGATGAAGTGCTTGCTGAATATATGAAGAGCGCTTATGATTACCACGACGAGGGAAATCCATTGTATTATGCATCTATGTGCAGGAAAATTACAATGGAGGTAAAAACACAATGGAAGAATGGTGCTATTTCTCGGCAGGAAGCTGACGAAATTAACGACTATTTTTGGAGACATCGAAATGATTGACTTTCCATATGAAAACCTCAAAATGAATCGATATGGTGGTTCGGAGAAAAAGAAGACAATGGTATATAACGGACGCACCTATATGGTTAAATTTCCCGATCCCGTCCGTGAGGAGAAAAATCAACTAAGTTATATGAATAACGCCTTCTCCGAGGATATTGGTTGTAGGATTGTACAATCTTTGGGAATACCGACGCAAAAAACGATGCTTGGCACAGTAACCACTCCAAGCGGCAAGAAAAAGATTGTTGTAGCATGCGAGGACTTTTGTCAAGACGGAGCTACTTTATCAGAATTT
Source organism: uncultured Selenomonadaceae bacterium (assembly GCA_937902665.1). Lineage (GTDB taxonomy): Bacteria > Bacillota > Negativicutes > Selenomonadales > Selenomonadaceae > CALELM01. The sequence goes on along the minus strand of CALELM010000103.1, from coordinate 7,279 downwards.
AGTAAGCTCTTAACCAACGATATTGACAGCGATAGAAAGATATCGAAAAGTTCCATCGGGATAGAGGATGTAATGGAAATCATGGATGCAACGCCTGACTTAGCCAGAAGAGAGGATTTAAAGGATCGATTTTGGGATTTATTTGTAGCAGATACCTTGATTGGAAATTCGGATCGTCATTTGGATAATTGGGGATTTTTAACAAAAGGAAACAAAATTGAATTTGCTCCCATTTACGACTGTGGATCGTCGTTATCTCCCTTGCTTACGGAAAAGGAGATGATACTTAACCTTGCAAATACAAGCCTATTCAAAGACTGTGAATACAATCTACCGTCACCGTACAAATATGAGGAAAATCGCATTTTTTACCCTAAATTTTATGAAAATCCTCCTAAAGAACTTACTGTTGCCATAATGCAAATCTATCCTCAAATAAATATGAATAGAATACGACAAATCATTGAGCAAACGGAAGGGATGTCTGACCTTCACAAAGAATACATGTTGTACTCCGTAAAATACCGTTATGAAAATATATTGCAACCGGCTATGAAACGCATCGCAAAGCGTGAGGAGGAGAAGGATGCATGTGCGTTTTTCCAGCAATCCATGACGGCTAAAGGAGATTGGAAACCTCAGTATGCGATGATGATTGCCAGAGAATTGGCAAATAACAACTTTTCTTCCACAGCTATAGCAAAAGCAATTAGAGAGAACGTTCCGGATTTCATGGACATGACCGATCCCGAACAACTATCTAAAAATATGGCAAAGACGGCGATTCGCGATGTGCGGGTAAGCAATACCGAACAGACAAAAAACGCAGAACTGACAAGATATCAGAAAGGAGAGAAGGTGTGAATAAACAAAACCACTACCTCATCCTATTTTTTGAAGTAGTGGTTTTTGTTATGCCATAAATTACCTTAACTCAATGACATTGTCATTTTTCCGCAGTCCTTTTTTCTTCCCATATCCGGTAATTCAATTTTTGTTCAGCTTCAAAATCGGCTCATCCGATTCTTTTTTCAATGCCTTTGCCTTATCCTTGTCCTCATCTTTCAACTCTCCGCTCGTATGGGAAAAGACTTCATCTTCATGGGAGGAGGCATATTCTACGATTGCCCTGTAGAACTTGCCATCAACATCCTCCTCGCTGAAGTCCCCCAGCTTCAAGCAAGTATCACACGCCTCGCTGTTCAAGGAATTCCACCCTGCATCCAAGTCATTATGCATCGTGACCACGACCGTCTTGTCCGCAAGATTAAAATCCAGATACTCCGCCGCTCCTGCCAAATTATCGTAGCCATCCAGCGGCATCATTTTCCAGCGTCTTTTTACAACAACATCCTCAATCTGCACGGAATCATAGACCTTCAGCACGGGAACTATCAGTCGGTTGAAGTCGATAAAACCGTCCTCGTCCACCCCATACTTAATCTGCTGCTTATTGAAATAATAGCTTGCCCGTGATGTAGACTGCACCCATTGGTAAACCTTCTCCGAAACAAAAGGGCTGGCCTCTCCCTCTGCCATCCCAAAAGCGATTGCTGCTCCCAAAGCTATGCCAAGAACCGCCTTCTTCTTCCACAAAACAAACGCCTCCTTCCTCGCCATCCTTCATTTTAACGGGTTCACATGAATTTTTGATGAAGACTTTCATCACGATGGAAAACATCTCAGCAAATCAAGCAAAAATCCCGCTATCAAAAAGACCAATGAATTCCAACGGAACCAGCAATACCACGTTGCTTGCCCGCCCATGCATTGATATTGATGTCCGCCCCCAAGTGATTTCCCTCATCGGGCAGCATGCTGACACCCAGCTCCAATAAGCCACTCGATCCACGAAGCGCTGGTGCTGGTGCACTCAAGGTCAGTCCCTTAAAATGAGCCTGTGAATCTACTGTCCCACCAAACTCATGTTCCCAAGCCACACCAGCAAAGAAAGAATTCTGCTTGCTGAAAACCTTCTTGTAGCGGCATCCAATCCGAAGCCGATGAGAATCCACTGCATCATAGGTCATATTGACTCGATGCGTCAAGTTATTGCTGGAGCTATTGGTATGCGTATAGTAATACCGCCCATAAACGTCTATCGAATCATTGTTCTTTTGCGCAAATTCCTTTCCAATACCTAACGTCACCCCATAAAACATATAATTGTCATCACAATTTACCCAGTAATCATTAAGATTGGAAGCATAATTTGTTTCTGCCTTGCCTATCCGCAGGGAAGCATCCGTATGAATGCCATTCTCTCTCTGCCACTCACTAGCCACCGCCAAACCATACGTCTTTACATTGCCTGTGCCATGCGAGCCATACATGCCATCCAGATAACTATCGTAATTGCCGTTGCCGTATTCTCCGGCAATCATGAACGTGTTATCCCCCATCGTCCGAGCAACACCAAGCGCACCATGCCAGCCCTTCAGGTCAACATACGAGCCGGTATCATGGCGCATGCTTTCACCGCCAACTGCCGCAAAGGGAACGAAATCCCCCTTGTCCTCCTCTGCTGCACGCTTTGCTTGATGCAAGCCTTGGTTAAGCAGGAAATCCGTTCCCGCTTTAACAAAAGCCACTGCTGCTGCCTTCGTCTCTGCTGGAGACTTTCCTTCCTCATCCACCTGTACCTCGTCATTGGGAATATGCAATGTCAATGTCTTATTGCCCGCACCATAAACAAACTCCGCATTCTTATAACGCCATTGTTTAAGAAAATGCCATAAGCATTTTCCCTCCAATTTGCGTTTCAACGAAGCGGGAGATATGCTCACCGCTTGTTAAAATTTGGCTTCCCCCACTTACAGCAAGCTGTTGAAGAAGGGGACATCTTAGCTTCGTTATACCGAACAATAGCGGTATCCTTTGCCAGTGCCTTGGTGATAAGCCCATCAACCACCATCGTGCCATTTCCAGTCTTGTTGTACAAAGTAATCGTTGGACCGACAAAATTTGCGCCTTCATTGTCATGGATTTGAGCCAGCACTCGCTGGTTGGCAACATCCGTTACCTCTGCACCAGTGATTTTTAATACCACATCGCCATCCTTTGTGTCAGCTGTCCAATGCGGCTTAAAAATCTGTACCGCCGCAACTTAACACGGGCATCCCGCATCCTATAGCAAGCAATAACGCTTTTTTCTTTGAAATCATCATTTTTTCACATGCTCCTTCTTCAAATAAGTTGTAATAGCAACTGCCTGCTCATTCATACCCTCGTTCCTTATGAAGCTCATCCAGCTCGTAAGGGGTTTCCTGATAAACGTAATAATTCAGCCAGTTCGCAAACAGCAAATGCGCAACGGAACGCCACCGCACGATGGGAGGCTTGGACGGATCATCGTTTGGATAATAATTGCGAGGTACCTTCGGGTGCAAGCCTGCCTGAAGATCACGCTCGTACTCTGCCTTGAGCGTCGTGGGATCGTACTCCGCATGGCCTGTAATAAAAAATTGCCTTTTCTCCAAATTTGCAATAATATAAACCCCCGCATCCCCTTCGGAAAGAAGCGTAAGCTCAGGCACCTTCAGGATATCTTCCCTGCGGCTCTCCGTATGACGGGAATGCGGAACGAAAAACTCATCATCAAACCCCCGAAACAATCTCTCATGCGCAACGCAGAGATGATGCTTGTAAATACCGAAAACCTTCTGCGGTACAGCATGCTTCGGCACTCCGTAATGATAGTAAAGTCCTGCCTGCGCTCCCCAGCAAATATGGAAAGTAGAATAGACATGCGCCTTGCTCCACTCCATAATCTCGGAAATCTCATCCCAATAGGCGACTTCCTCGAAATCCATGCTTTCCACGGGCGCTCCCGTAATAATCAGCCCATCATACTTCCTATGCCGCACCTCTGCAAACGTGCCATAAAACTCCGTCAAGTAATCCTCTGCCGTATGTGATGGCTTGTAGGATTCCGTATAAATGAAATCAACCTCCACCTGCAGTGGAGTGTTGCCCAAGAGCCGCAAAAGCTGCGTTTCCGTCACGGACTTGTTCGGCATCAGATTCAATATCAAAATGCGAAGCGGACGAATGTCCTGCGCATACGCCCGTTCCGCATCCATCACAAAAATATTTTCGCCCTCCAGCACCTGCGTCGCCGGAAGATGATTCGGTATCTTGATTGGCATGAAATGCCCCCTTCAAAAATATTACCAGCCAAACCGTACCTTGTATTCCTTGATTGCTCCGGAAGCAGCCACCTCATACTTGAAGGATCGATTTCCTGCCATGAAGGAAACCTCGTAAACCTCTATCCCATCCTCATAGTCCGGCTTAAGCTTATAGATTCGCACCTCATCGGTCGAAAATCCTGCATGACCTACAGCAATATCCCTTGCCTCCTCCATGCTCACTCGCCGAGTTCCCTGAAGCGCGCTCCAATCCTTTTGTTCGTAGCTGTACTTGTAAATACTTCCATCCGACTGCAAAATCTCATACTCGTACTCGCACTGATTGACTGTAAACTCCACCTCGAAAACGCCTCGCCCATCCTCGTAATCAGGATGCAGCTTATAAACATGCGCCTCCCCTTCGGAAACGCCTGCATGACGAAGCGCTATCTCCTTTGCTGATTGCAAATCAACTGCCTGTGCTGCTGCAACACGCATCCCCAATGAAAAATCTGCCGTCCCCTCCGCTCCACCAAACGGAGCCGCAAGCAAGGCACCCAAAGCCACAGCAAGCATTAACTTCTTTTTCAAGTTTTTCATAGCAAAGCCTCCCAAAATCCAAAAATTCCGCTTCCACAATCACTGTCACGGACAGAACTTCACCTTGCATTTCTTGATAATGCCGGAAGACGCAATCTCGTACTCATAAAGATTCTTCCCCGCAAAAAAATCCAATTCATAAAGCTTGACACCATCATCATAGTCGGTTTTCATCTTGGAGAACTGCACGGCAACGGCATCCACCCCCGCATGCTGAAGTACCTGCACTTTTGCTTCTTCCAAGCTGATACCGCTTATGGAAGGAGCTATCCAGCTTTCATGCTCGTACTCATAGGAATAAATGCTTCCCTCGGTCTGCAGGATATCATACTTGTACTGGTTGCCATCCGCCATGAACTTAATCTCAAATACGCTCCGCCCATCCTCTGCATCCGGCTTCATTTCCAAGATCTGAGCCACACCTTCCTGAACTCCTGCATGCTGAAACGCAATTTCCTTGGCCTTCTGCAAATCAATAGATGCCATGCGGCTGCCTGCATTTTCCTGTTTTGCAACAGGAGCAGGATTTGATTCCTTATTCTCTTGATTATTCTGCGGCATCTGCTGCGCAGTGCTGCCAGCAGGCGAAGGAACCACATTGCCAGATGGCTTCATGAACAAAAAGCAAGCACAAAGCGCAACGCAAATCCCAACAAGAAAAGCAGCTATCGTACCTATCATTGCCTTCTTCGACATCAAAATCCTCCTAGCTTCCCGTCATCAGTTGAAACTGTAACGATTCACCCAAGTCGAGTACCCTTGCGCAAAAGCTCGAAGAACAGTCAGTCCGCTATATTCCGGCGTATTGGGAGGAATCACGCGATACATGCCATCCAGTTGCACATCGGTCCAACCATTCTGCGATGTCCAGCGTTTTGCCTCAACCACCTTTTCCGTGCCATTGACAATATTGACTGCCCGTTTCAGGAACGTAACCTCAACCACCTTGCCTGCCATGTCCTTGCTTTCGTCCCATTCCCAAAAAATAAGATTTTCTCCTTTTTTGCGCATCGTGCTCGTATCTGCGCTTGCAGACTTGACAAGATCTCCTACCGGAGCTGTCCAAAGTGTCTTCCAGCGATCCTCAGCCTTGCATCTCGCATATTCCCCTTGACGAAATACAACATCCACGATCATTGCATAATAATCCTCGTCAAATTCCTGCGAATTAATCTCCTTTACACGTCCATCAGCCTTTGACCAAATAACATTGCCCTCCGCATCATAAAAATTTTCTTTTATGTACTGCATCGTGCGGTTCTGCGGATTGATCTGGACAAGTGCCAGACTATATGCCAGCCTTGACGCATCCGGCAGCTGCGACTGTATGCCATAGTTGCTTATCGTCTCAGCCGCTCCTGCTGCATTGTACTCCGTCTTTGTCCATGCCTGAAGCTCCGTTGGAACGCTCCTCGTTCCATCCTTGGTGCGAATGCTTCGTACCACCTGTACAGATGCCGGATCATAAAGCTTGCCATACTTATCATCCGAACTGATCCATATCCATCCTTCTGCCTGCACAGTTTGGCATTGCCAAGACAGCACAAGACAGAGCAAAGAAAACATGCAAATAAACAGCGAATTCCCTTTTTTCACAGTTCTCACCTCTTACAGTCAAATAATCTCTCTCTCATTTTACCCTAAACCCCTCTATTTATCAACCAATTTTGCGAACATTCATACGAAATGCAAAATTTCCACGCCTATGCTACAATGAAAATGATCCGCATTCCTGCAAAAAGATTGCGAGGCGGAAATCTTTTCACAAGAATCGAGGCAGCCACTATGTCATATACAAACTTTGAAATCGGAGAAAAATTCCCATTGCCTATCCAAACAGCAGGAGATGGTGCCTTAGTCCAAGCAGACAGCAACGGCAGCATGTTCCTCCTTCAGCTTTCCCATACTGACATCATCGCCACAGAAGCCTTCCGAACAGGAAAAATGGAGCTTGCCCTCTACGAGCAGGACGGGCTTCTCTTCCTGCTCTATCAAATAGACGGCATCTTCAAGGAAGGCTGGGGCGATGCTCCCCTTGGCGTGCACCTCCTGCCCGCCAGCCAATTTCCCACAGAAAAATCCATGAGCAATCCTGTCCTTCACCTTTACCTTGTCGATACAAGATTGCAAATCCTTCTTTCCATGCGACAGGTCACGCTCCAGCAGAAATTCCACGATATTCTCAAAAAACATGCCCTAAAACAGGCAAGGCACCCTTTTGATGCAAAGACCTTCTCCCAAAAAGTACAGTCCATCTGGAGTACCTGCTCCCCTGCCGAAATGCGCAAAAAAGCAATCGCCGTCCAATCCATTCCGCTTGAGATACCAAAAACAAAACAAATCCTGCACTAAGGAGAACCCTGCATAAGATTCTCCATCCGCCTGATGTCATTCATTAAAATTTTACAGCATACAAAAAACCGCCAGCTTTCGCCAGCGGTCAAATCACCTATCCTTCTATAGCACCCCTGCCTGCTTGCCAAGTGCCGTTACCTCCTCCACCGTCATCTGCGTAATCCTCGCAACCATGCTTGGCTGCAGTTTCTCCT
>CALELM010000102.1 GCA_937902665.1 uncultured Selenomonadaceae bacterium | reverse complement strand
CGCAAATTGGAGGGAAAATGCTTATGGCATTTTCTTGAACAATGGCGTTATAATACAAAATACAGTGATACAATCTATGAAAAACTTTTGGGATGCGTTGACACCCCTTGGTTTCTGTGTTAAATTGTATTAGTGATGTTTTGAAGAGTGTGCAGTATTCTGCATGCTAATTTGCATAAGGTAAGGGGTGCGAGAAGATGCGTAATGCGGTTACATTGGCCTGCACGGAGTGCAAGAGCCGCAACTATCAGACCAATAAGAACAAGAAGAATAACCCTGATAGATTGGAATTCAACAAATATTGCAAGTTTTGCAAGAAGCATACGTTGCATAAGGAAACAAAATAAGCAACAGGTAGGGATGTGAAGGATTTGACAGACCAAAAAGCGTCATCAGGGCATGGGACGAACCCAAAGCGGTTTTTTAATGAAGTCGTTGCTGAGATGAAGAAGGTCTCATGGTCGACAAAGAAGGAACTGATTACTTATACTGGTGTTGTCGGCATTGCCGTTGTTGTAGTGTGTGCACTTATTTGGGTTTGCGATACATTCTTTGCGAGATTGTTCCACATCATTCTGAGATAGGACTGGGAGATGCTATGGGATTACAGAAAGAGTCTGACATGGAATTGGATGGCAAGAAGCCATTGCGTGCTTGGTATGTCATCCACACATATTCTGGTTACGAAAACAAGGTGAAGACGAATCTTGAGCGGAAGGTTGCTTCGCAAGGTCTTGGCGATGAGATTTTTCAGATCGTTGTTCCGTTGGAGGACGAGATCGAGGAAAAGGATGGCAAGAGGAAGGTAACCAAGCGGAAGATTTTTCCTGGATATGTGCTGGTAGAGATGATTGTGAACAATCGTTCTTGGTATGTCGTGCGTAATACACAAGGGGTGACTGGGTTTGTTGGATCCGAAAAGGAGCCTATACCGCTTACGGATGACGAAGTGAAGCGAATCTTGAAATCCATGGGTGAGGTTGAGGTCAAGCCAAGCTTGAAGGTTTCCGTCAATGATGTCGTGAGGATTAAGGAAGGCAGCTTCTTTGCAAATTACACGGCAACTGTTATTTCTGTTGATCAGGAAAAGCAGCGCTTGAAGGTTTTGGTGGATGAGACTCCGGTAGAGCTTGATTTCAGCGGAGTGGAATTGGTTTGAGGTATACCATTTTTAGGAGGTGAAAATAAATGGCTAAAAAGGTTGCAAAGGTTGTAAAGCTGCAGGTTATGGCTGGCAAAGCTAATCCAGCTCCTCCAGTAGGTCCTGCGCTTGGTCAGGCTGGCGTGAATATCATGGGGTTCTGCAAGGAATTCAATGAGAGAACGAAGGCACAGGCAGGTCTCATCATTCCAGTTGAGATTACAGTTTTTGAGGATAGGTCCTTTACGTTCATCACGAAGACACCGCCGGCTGCTGTGCTTTTGAAGAAGGCTGCTGGCATTGACAAGGCTTCTGGTGAGCCGAACAAGACGAAGGTTGCTAAGCTTCCGCGTGCGAAGGCACAGGAAATTGCTGAGAGCAAGATGAAGGATCTGAATGCTTCTGATGTTGAGGCTGCTACTCGGATGATTGAGGGTACGGCTCGCAGCATGGGCATTGAGATTGTTGACTAAGTTTTTGCCCCGTGGGAGGCAGATCCCGTTATTACCACGAGAGGAGAATTTTTAATGGCTAAAGCTGGTAAGAAATATCAGGAAGCTTGCAAGCTTGTAGAGGAAGGCAAGCTTTATGCAGTTGCTGAAGCAATGGAACTTGTCAAGAAAACGGCTACGGCTAAGTTTGACGAGACTGTGGAGCTTCATGTGCGTCTTGGTGTTGATCCTAAGTATGCGGATCAGCAGGTTCGTGGCGCTGTTGTGCTTCCGAATGGTACAGGCAAGTCCAAGCGCGTCCTCGTTTTTGCAAAGGGCGAGAAGGTGAAGGAAGCAGAGGCTGCTGGTGCAGATTTCGTTGGTTCTGATGAAATCGTGCAGAAGATTCAGGGCGGTTGGCTCGATTTTGATGTAGCAGTGGCAACGCCTGACATGATGGGTACCGTTGGTCGTCTCGGTAAGGTGCTTGGACCTAGAGGTCTTATGCCGAACCCGAAGCTTGGAACGGTTACTATGGATCTTGCGAAGGCAATTTCTGAAATCAAGGCAGGTAAGGTTGAGTATCGCACGGACAAGGCTGGAAACATTCATTGTCCGATTGGCAAGGCTTCCTTTGATTCGGAGAAGCTCGTGCAGAACTATCAGACGCTGATTGATACGTTGAACCGTGTGCGTCCTGCTGCTGCCAAGGGGCAGTATATTCGTTCCATTACGGTTGCTTCTACCATGGGACCTGGTGTACCGGTCGTTCTTGGTTAAGCATTTCGGGCTCTGGCCCATATTACAGAGTAAAGAATCTCATATAAGGCTGTAGACAGCGGGTTTGAGTTATCATCTAACGGCGTATGCCGCCTGCCGAGGCCGGAGTTGCGAAAGATAGATTTTTGCCTCCGGTGCGATCGCAGCCCGGAGGTTTTTGCTATTATAAAGACAGGTGGAAGGAGGTGTTATGAATGGCTGTAACTGCAAAGAAGCAGGCTGCTGTTGCAGGAATCAAGGAAAGTCTTGCAGGCGCAAAGGGAGTTGTCCTTACAAGCTACAGCGGACTGACGGTTGCTCAGGATACGGAGCTTCGCCGTGAGCTTCGCGAGGCTGGTGTTTCCTATCATGTAGTAAAGAACACGATGCTTCGCATCGCTGCCAATGAGGCAGGTTTGGAAGGGCTCTCAGATCATCTTGAAGGCACGACCGCAATGGCTTATTCTGAGGATGCTGTTGCACCGGCAAAGATTATCTGCGGCTTTATCAAGAAGAACAAGCTGGAGGATGCCGGTATTCTTACGGTTAAGGTTGGCATTGTGGAAGGCAAGGTTATTTCCGCAGACGAGGTCAAGGCACTTGCTGCACTGCCTTCTCGCGAGGAACTCATTGCAAAGGTGCTTGGCAGCATGAATGCTCCGATTACCAATACGGTCAACGTCCTTCAGGGCGTTATCCGCAATGCTGTTTATGTGCTTGATGCAATCCGTGCGCAGAAGGAATCTGCGTAATTTGACGTGAAAATGAAAAGAATTAATTTGGAGGTATTTTACAATGACTAAAGAAGAAATTATGAGTGCTATTGAGAGCATGACGGTTCTCGAACTTTCTGAGCTTGTTAAGGCTATGGAGGAGAAGTTTGGCGTTAGCGCTGCTGCTCCTGTTGCTGTTGCTGCAGCTGCTGCTCCTGCTGCTGCTGCTGAAGAGAAGACGGAATTTGATGTTATTCTGGCTTCTGCTGGCGACAAGAAGATCAATGTTATCAAGGCAGTCCGTGAGGCTACTGGTCTTGGCTTGAAGGAAGCTAAGGCTCTCGTTGATGGCGCTCCTGCACCTGTTAAGGAAAAGGCTTCCAAGGCTGATGCAGATGCACTCAAGGCTAAGCTCGAAGAAGCTGGTGCAACGGTTGAGTTGAAGTAATCCAGTTTTTCCTTTTTAAGCGTCCCGCAAGGGACGCTTTTTTATTGCAGGCATAGAATTATTTCCCTTGACAGGCAGAATTTTATATGATAAAGTAAATTACTACAGAGAAAATCATAGGGTGAACTATGCTAAAAACGGAAAGGAATAGCTCCTTCCGTTTTTCGTGTTGTTTGTCGCATTAGTAAACCCAGTAAAATCAGGCTAAGGGGTGAAGGATTTAATGTTTAATCCTGTGCCGGTAGGCAAAAGAACCAGGTATAGCTATGCACGAATCAAGGAAGTCATGGAGATGCCGCATTTGCTGGATATCCAGCGAAATTCTTACCAGTGGTTCTTGGATGAAGGACTGGAAGAAGTTTTCCATGATATTTCGCCGATTTCCGATTTCACGGGAAACCTTGTTTTGTACTTTGAGGGCTTTTCGCTTGGAGAGCCGAAGTACAGTCTTGACGAGTGCAAGGAACGTGATGTGACCTTGGCGGCTCCGCTCAGAGTTAAGGTGAGCCTCTTGAATCGCGAAACTGGTGAAAAGACAGATCAGGAAGTGTTCATGGGAGATTTCCCTCTTATGACCGATACAGGGACGTTCATTATTAATGGCGCAGAGCGAGTTATAGTAAGCCAGTTGGTACGTTCTCCTGGTGCTTATTATGGTGAGAATATCGATCCTACGGGCAAGAGGCTCTATAATGCTACGGTAATTCCAAATCGCGGTGCATGGATTGAGTTGGAGACGGACACGAGCGATATCGTTTCTGTTCGCATTGATCGCACAAGAAAGATGCCTGTGACGTATTTTATACGTGCGCTTGGCATTAGTTCCAATGCTGAGATTATGGAGCTTTTCGGCGATGATGAACGTATTCGCCTGACGATGGAGCATGATAATGATGTCGTTACGAAGGAAGCGGCATTGCTTGAAATCTATCGACGGTTGCGTCCCGGTGAGCCTCCAACGGTGGATAATGCGCAGCAGCTCTTGGATTCCTTGTTTTTTGATCCAAAGAGGTATGACTTGGCAACTGTTGGGCGTTATAAGCTGACCAAGAAGCTTGGTTGGAAACGCCGTGTTTTGGGCAAGGTTTTAGCAGATCCCGTGGTCAATATGGAAACGGGTGAAATTGTGATACCTGCGAATGAAGTCGTCACGGAAGATATGCTGAGCGGCATTGATGCCGAGATGGAAAAGGAAATTTTTGGTGAGGGCAAGCTGATCGTGCTGTATCTTCTGAAGAAGGATGGCGACCGCATGAAGCTGCTCTGCACCCCAACGCTGGACATCCATGATCGAACCATTACTAAGAATGATGTAATTGCGTCCATAAATTATCTTCTTAACCTGATGGACGGTGTGGGCAATAAGGATGACATTGACCACTTAGGCAATCGTCGTGTACGCGCTGTGGGAGAACTCCTTCAGAACCAGTTCCGTATCGGGCTTTCACGCATGGAGCGTGTCGTGCGTGAACGTATGACGATTCAGGATGTGAAGCGCGTGAATCCGCAGGACGAGAAGAAAGTTCCTGTCACGCCGCAGAGCCTTATCAATATTCGCCCTGTCGTTGCAGCAATCAAGGAGTTCTTTGGATCCTCGCAGCTGTCCCAGTTCATGGATCAGCACAATCCGCTTTCTGAGCTGACGCATAAGCGTCGTCTTTCTGCGCTTGGTCCTGGTGGTTTGTCCCGTGAGCGTGCAGGATTTGAGGTGCGAGATGTCCATAACTCCCATTATGGCCGTATGTGCCCAGTAGAGTCGCCGGAAGGACCTAATATTGGCTTGATTGGTTCGCTGGCGAACTATGCGAGAGTGAATCAGTTTGGATTTATGGAGACTCCTTATCGCCGTGTTGACAAGGAAAATAAGTGCGTTACCGATGAGTGCCGTTATTTGACGGCAGATGAAGAGAGTGAGCTTGTTATTGCGCAGGCAAATGAGCCGTTAGACGAGAATCAGTGGTTTGTTAACAAGCGTGTTACGGCAAGGCGCAATGAGGATACCATGCTGGTGAAGCGTGAGGAAGTTGACTACATGGACGTTTCGCCGAGACAGGTGTTCTCTATTGCTACGGCAATGATTCCGTTCTTGGAAAATGATGATGCGAATCGTGCACTCATGGGAGCAAACATGCAGCGTCAGGCAGTTCCCCTGCTTCGCACGCAGGCTCCGTTGGTTGGTACTGGAATGGAATACAAGGCAGCTTGCGACTCCGGTGTCATGATTCTTGCGAAGCGTGCTGGTACGGTGGAATTGGTGACTGCAGACCAGATCAATGTACGCACGGAAAAGGGCGATTTGGACGTATATAGGCTCCAGAAGTATGTTCGTTCCAATCAGGGAACCTGCATTAATCAGGTGCCTATTGTATACAAGGGTGAGGTTGTTTCTGAAAAGCAGCCGATTGCAGATGGTCCTGCAACGGATCATGGGGAATTGGCACTCGGTTACAATATTCTTGTAGCATATATGCCGTGGGAAGGCTACAACTATGAGGATGCTATTTTGCTCTCGGAGAATCTTATCAAGCGTGACCTCTATACTTCCATTCATATTGAGGAGTATGAGTGTGAGTCGCGTGATACGAAGCTTGGCCCTGAGGAGATAACGAGAGACATTCCTAATGTTGCAGAGGAAGCTTTGAAGGACTTGGATGAAGATGGCATTATTCGAATTGGTGCAGATGTTCGTCCCGGCGATATCCTTGTTGGCAAGGTGACTCCCAAGGGAGAAACTGAGCTTACGGCAGAGGAACGCTTGCTTCGTGCTATTTTTGGTGAGAAGGCACGGGAGGTTCGAGATACTTCGTTGCGTGTGCCTCATGGAGAAGCTGGAAAGATTGTTGATGTAAAGATTTTCAGCAGGGAAAATAACGATGAGCTTTCACCAGGCGTGAACCATTTGGTTCGTGTGTATATTGCGCAGAAACGCAAGATTTCTGTCGGGGACAAGATGTCCGGCCGTCATGGCAACAAGGGTGTCGTTTCCCGTATCATGAGGCAGGAGGATATGCCATTCCTGCCAGATGGAACTCCTGTGGATATTGTTTTGAATCCGTTGGGTGTGCCGTCCCGCATGAACATTGGTCAGGTCTTGGAGACTCATTTAGGCATGGCAGTTCGTACGCTTGGACAGCAGATCAAGGATGGGGATCCTACGGTGGAGCAGCGCCTGCGGGATGTAGGCTACGATTTTGACAAGAACGGCATGCCGAAGCCGGATGTTGCAGGAATTCATATTGCAACGCCAGTCTTTGATGGTGCAGGTGATTCCGGAGTATTTGGCACGATTAAGGCGGCAGGGCTTTCTGCTGATGGAAAAACCGTTCTTTATGACGGGCGCACGGGTGAACCGTTTGAGAATCGTGTTACGGTTGGATGCGTTTACATGTTGAAGCTGCATCACTTGGTAGATGACAAGATCCATGCACGTTCTACAGGACCGTACTCGCTTGTTACGCAGCAGCCACTCGGCGGCAAGGCACAGTTTGGCGGACAGCGTTTTGGTGAGATGGAGGTTTGGGCACTGGAAGCATACGGTGCGGCATATACCTTGCAGGAAATCCTGACCGTGAAGTCTGACGATGTTGTTGGTCGTGTCAAGGCGTATGAGGCCATTGTCAAGGGAGAGAATATTCCAGAGCCTGGAGTGCCGGAATCCTTCAAGGTTCTCATCAAGGAGCTTCAGTCTATTGGACTGGATATCAAGGTGCTTTCCGAGGATGCTAGGGAAATTCTTATACAGGATGACGATGATGATGATGATATCAATGAAAAAGCAAAGAAGCTTGACCTCGATGTTGCAGGCGTAGATCCAAACAAAGAGGGAGCAGCTCCAAAATCCACGACGGAGGCATCCTATGATGCTGATGTAGCTGATACCGTAAATGAAGATCCTGCAGATTCAATCATTACGGATCTTGGAAACAATATGTCAACGGTTACTGTGGAGGATATGAACGCTGAAGACGGGAATAACGAAGAATAGAAGGGAGTGTCATCTCTTTGCTGGATGTAAATAACTTTGATTCAATGCGCATAGGTCTGGCATCGCCGGATAAGATTCGCGAGTGGTCTTACGGCGAGGTGAAAAAGCCAGAGACAATTAACTATCGGACGCTGAAGCCGGAGCGTGACGGTCTCTTCTGCGAGCGTATTTTTGGTCCTACACGCGATTGGGAATGCCATTGCGGTAAATACAAGCGTATTCGTTACAAGGGCGTTGTCTGCGATCGCTGCGGCGTTGAGGTCACTCGTGCGAAGGTTCGCCGTGAGCGCATGGGGCATATTGAGCTTGCTGCGCCTGTCTCGCATATTTGGTACTTCAAGGGAATTCCAAGCCGTATGGGGCTGATTTTGGATCTTACGCCACGTTCCTTGGAAAAGGTGTTGTATTTCATTTCTTATATTGTCACGGATCCGGCAGATTCAGATCTCAAGAAGAAGGAACTGCTGTCAGAGAATGAGTATCGGGCTGCCCGTGAGAAGTATGGCAACGGCTTTAAGGCTGCCATGGGAGCAGAGGCTATCAAGCAGCTGTTGGAAGAGTTGGATCTTGAAGCATTGAGCGAGGAACTTCGTAAGGAGCTTCATTCCTTGTCAACGCAGAAGAAGATTCGTGCGATTCGCCGTTTGGAGGTCGTTGAGGCTTTCCGCAAGTCCGGCAACAAGCCGTCATGGATGGTTATGGACGTGGTGCCGGTGATCCCACCGGAGCTTCGTCCGATGGTGCAGCTTGATGGCGGTCGTTTTGCGACATCTGACCTAAACGACCTTTATCGTAGGGTCATTAACAGAAACAATCGTCTCAAGCGTTTGCTGGATCTTGGCGCTCCTGATATTATCGTTCGCAATGAGAAGCGTATGCTGCAGGAAGCGGTGGATGCCCTCATTGATAACGGTCGTCGTGGGCGGCCTGTGACGGGACCTGGGAACCGTCCGCTGAAATCGCTTTCTGACATGCTGAAGGGCAAGCAGGGACGTTTCCGTCAGAATCTGCTTGGAAAACGTGTAGATTATTCTGGACGTTCTGTTATTGTCGTAGGGCCTGAGCTGAAGCTTCATCAGTGCGGTCTGCCTAAGGAAATGGCATTGGAGCTTTTCAAGCCTTTTGTCATGAAGAAGCTGGTTAGTTCTGAGGCTGCCCATAACATAAAGCAGGCAAAGCGCATGGTAGAACGTGCCCGTCCGGAGGTTTGGGACGTTATTGAGGATGTTATCAAGGAGCATCCGGTTCTTCTGAACCGTGCACCTACGCTGCATCGTCTTGGTATTCAGGCGTTTGAGCCAGTCTTGACAGAGGGTCGTGCGTTGAAGTTGCATCCTTTGGCATGTACGGCATACAATGCAGACTTTGATGGTGACCAGATGGCAATACATTTGCCGCTTTCCGCTGAGGCTCAGACAGAAGCGCGCATTCTCATGCTGGCAGCAAATCATATTCTTGCGCCTAAGGATGGAAAGCCTATTATTGTCCCAACGCAGGATATGGTGCTGGGTTCTTATTACCTTACGATTATTCGCCCGAATGCGTTGGGAGAAGGAAAGTGCCTCACGAGCATTAGCGAAGCACTTTTGGCATACCAGCATCATTCTCTTGCATTGCAGGCGGAGATTAAGGTGCGTATCGAAGGCTACGGCATGGTAAAGACTTCGCTGGGACGCATGATCTTCAATGAGATTCTTCCGGAGGAGCTGCGGTATTTCCGAAAGGATGAGAAAACAGGTGAGTGGCATCTCGGCATTTTGATGAACAAGAAGGAGATCGGAAAGCTGGTTGCTAACTGCTATAATCATTTTGGTGCTACCAAGACAGCTGAAGTTATTGATACAGTCAAGAACCTTGGGTATCATTATGCTTGCGTTGCCGGTATGACGGTTGCTGTTTCAGATGTTATTGTTCCTCCTGCAAAGAAGGAAATTATTGATGGAACGCAGGAGATTGTCAACAAGGTACAGCATCAATTTGAGCGTGGCCTCATTACTGAGGGTGAGCGCTACAAGAAGGTTATCGACCTTTGGACCAAGGCTACGGATGATGTAGCGGATGCCATGATGGACAACATGGATGCATTCAATCCTATTTTCATGATGGCGGATTCCGGTGCTCGAGGCAACAAGCAGCAGATGCGACAGCTGGCAGGTATGCGCGGCTTGATGGCAGATCCGTCAGGAAAGATCATCGACCTTCCCATTACGGCAAACTTCCGTGAGGGCTTGTCCGTATCGGATTACTTTATTTCTTCGCATGGCGCGCGCAAGGGACTTGCCGATACTGCACTTCGTACCGCAGACTCTGGGTATCTTACTCGCCGCTTGGTGGACGTGGCACAGGATGTCATTGTTCGCGAGGACGATTGCGATGTATCAACAATCAACCTCATTCTTGAAAGGGCAAAGCTGGCTGCCGGAACGTTTGATGCCTTGGAGTTGCTCAATGATACGTTGATGGGGCGTTTGCTGGCAGCGAATGTGCATGATCCTGAAACAGGAGAAATCCTGTTCCCATGCGATACGGTTCTTGGCGATGATGAGCTCATGAGCATTGGTGAGCATAATGTCAAGGAGATCATGATCAGAGGATCTTCTACGATTTCTGATACAGCAGTAAGCAGTGCTATGGTCACGGAGGTTATCTGCCTTGGTGAAGAGGATGAGGGAGCCCGTCAAAATGCAAGGGAAAGCGTTTTCCATGAGATGATGGGGAAAGCCGTGACCAAGGATGTTATCGACCTTGAAGGCAATCTTATAATTCCGCAGGGTGAAATCCTGACGGAAGAACTCATTGAGAAGATGCTTGACAGTGATGCCAAAGAGGTTAAGGTGCGGAACAACAATGTTCGTGGCATTGAGGTGGAAGCGATTCGAGAAGGCAATGGTATCATTGAGTCCTTGGAGGATCGTATTGTTGGACGTGTGCTGGCGGAAGATATTTTCAATCCAGAAACGGGAGAGAAGATTGCATCCTTGAACGATAGCGTAGATGAGGCACTGGCAAAGAAGATTGCGGCAGTTCGTGAGAGGGTATCGATTCGCAGCGTCCTGACATGTAAATCACAGTTTGGCGTGTGCATCAAGTGCTATGGCCGTGACCTTGCTAATCAGGCTGAGGTTGAGGTTGGTGAGGCTGTCGGAATCATCGCTGCGCAGTCCATTGGTGAGCCTGGTACGCAGCTTACGATGCGTACGTTCCATACGGGCGGTGTCGCCGGTGATGACATTACGCAGGGTCTTCCTCGTGTTGAGGAACTTTTTGAGGCTCGCAAACCGAAGCATAATGCCATTATTGCAGAGGTGGAAGGTACGGTCGAGGTTGAGGATACAGGGAAGGGAATGCGCAAGATTCTCATTGTTCCGAATGAGGGCGATTCCCGTGAGTATGCTATTCCTTACGGTGCGCGTATCGCCGTAAAGACTGGGCAGTATTTGAAGCCGGGCGACAAGCTGACGGAGGGTTCTGTCAATCCACATGATATTCTTCGTGTGTGCGGTCTTCGTGAAACGCAGCGTTATCTGGTTTATGAAGTTCAGAAGGTATATAAGTCTCAGGGTGTTGAGATCAACGACAAGCACATTGAGGTTATGGTTCGTCAGATGCTTCACAAGGTTAAGATTGAAGAATCCGGCAATACGGATTTCTTGCCGGGTGAGTACATCGACATCAATTCCTTTGAATCTGCCAATACTAAGGCGATTGAGGAAGGTGGAGATCCTGCAGTAGCAAAGCCGATTCTTTTGGGTATTACCAAGGCTTCCTTGGCAACAGATTCCTTCCTGTCGGCTGCATCCTTCCAAGAAACAACGCGTGTTCTTACCGATGCGGCTATCAAGGGGAAGGTAGATCCTCTGATTGGCTTGAAGGAAAATGTCATTATTGGTAAGCTGATTCCTGCTGGTACTGGCATGAGCCGTTATCGTGACTTGCGGGTCGTGGATAAGGAAGCAGAGACAGAGGAGAATTCTGTGGAGGAAGATGCTTCCGCTGAGGTTTAGGATTGTTTTGAGTTTTTGAGTGATGAAATGCTCCTGCCAATTTTTGGCAGGAGCATTTTTTCTTTGCTGCATTGTCCAATGGAATAAAAAAGGCGTACCTTCGCGCGGCACGCCTTTTTTTATATGCAATAGAGATTAAACAAGATGGACTTCTGTACCAGCTTCTTCCATTTCCTTTACCTTCTCAGGGGAAGCATCCTTGTCCGTTACGATGAGATCAATAGCGGAAATCGGTGTGACTTGCTCAAAGAAGCTAGTGCCTAGTTTTGTGTGGTCGGCACCTACGACTACCTTTTGGGCATGTGACAGGAGAAATCTTTTCATTTCGGCATCCGTGAAGTTGGGAGCCGTCATTCCAAATTTTGCATCGATTCCGTTTGCGCCAAGGAAAAGGATATCGACAAGGAACCTTTCCATGAAGCTTGTTGCCATAGGACCGAAGAAGCCGCGCAATGCCGGATCAAAGACACCCGGTACCATGATCAAGCGGTTGTCGGAATTCTGGCTTAAAATTTGAGCCGTGTCCAAGGAATTGGTCAAGATGGTCAGTCCTCGTTTTGCCTGCAGAAGCTCTGCGATATGCTCTGGTGTCGAACCGCAGTCAATGAAGACAGACATGCCTTCCTGCACAAGATTGGCACAATAGCTCGCAATACGTTTCTTTTCTGCTGGATGCTTGGTTTGGCGGAGGTTAAGACTGTAGAGTACGGCAGTCCCGTGGTTTAGTGCGGCTCCGCCACGGATACGAGTAACAAGTCCTTGCTTTGCCATCGCTTCAAAGTCACGATGAATCGTCATTGCTGAGACATCGAATTTTGCGCAAAGATCCGTTGTGTATCCAAGGTGGTTTTCTTCCAAGTATTGCAAAATCATATCACGTCGAACAGATGCTTTCATTTTTTCTACCTCCATTAAATAAATCGTCTAGGGTTATTTTAACACACATTGTTCCAAAATACTAACAAAAGTTGGTTTTTTTGTTTAAAAATTGTTAAAATAGGACTATAGTGTGATATATGGATAGATGGTTTTAGCAAAAATGTAAACTCTGGAAAGAAAAACGACATTTTTTTCCCGCATGGTGTATAATTATGACAGTATGTATTTATGGGGGCGTGAATGATATGACGTTTGAAACGGATTTCGGTTATGGATGCATGCATTTGTATTTGGCACTGCATCCGAAGAAATCAACGGCTTATGATCCGACGGAAGAGGGATATATTTCAGATGAGGAGGAATCTAGGCTGCATCATTTTGCAGAGTTTGTGCGCTATCGGCAAAAGCTGGACGATTATTGGACGGGTCTGGAGAGGTCCGGCATGAAAAAGGAGGAGCTTGATGCTGTTGTTTTTTCGATGACGGAGGAAGGCTGGAAGGATTTTCAGAAGCATTTCGAGGGAAATGTGAAGGGCGAGATTCGTTTTGATTCGGAAGATTTGCCGCAAGTGTTTGCAAAGTTCCGGGATGATGTGTGCCGTATTTGCAAGCGTCCCGTGACGCAGCTGGAAATGGAGATTGCCAAGTCGCTGGGCTGGCAGGTGTCCCGTTATGGCAAGGAGTAGCTTGACAACGCTCTGCTATGTGGAGCAGGATGGAAAGTACTTGATGATGCACCGCGTAAAAAAGAAGAATGATATCAACAAGGACAAGTGGGTTGGCATTGGCGGGCATTTTGAGGAGGATGAGTCGCCGGAGGATTGTCTTTTGCGGGAGGCAAAGGAAGAAACCGGTCTGACGCTCTTGTCCTATCGCTTGCGCGGAATCGTGACCTTTCTTTCTGATGCATGGCAAACGGAATATATGTTCCTCTATACGGCAGATGCCTTTGAGGGGAGCTTGTCAGATTGCAGGGAGGGTGTTCTTGCGTGGATTCCCAAGGAGGAGGTTTACCAGCTTCCTGTTTGGGAAGGGGATAAGATTTTCTTTCGCTTGCTGGAGGAAAGGCAGACCTTTTTTTCTTTGAAGCTGCGATATGAAGGCGATGTTCTTGTGGAAAGAGTTTTGGACGGAGTGCCTTTGCAGGATTTTAGGATTTATTGAGATGGGGGCTCATTGCGTGAAGGTCAAGAAAAAGCTGCTTCGGCTGTGGGGAGCCGTGCAGCGGGCGGCAGAACGGAATTTTGGTTGGATTGCAGTATTGTTTGCACTGAATTATTTTACGATTTTTTGGACAAATTATCATGTGTACCAATGGGAGCAGGTTTCCGTGGTTCTCATTGATGCGGTCTTTCTTTTTGTTGGGGTCGGTGCGTATGTGGTTGCCTTGGAATTGATACCGGTTCCAAGGCTGGGGAAAGCGTTGAAGGTGCTTTCTCTTTTGCTAAGTCTTCTTTTGGCAGGAGTGGAGATTTTTTCGATTCTTACGTATCAAGCCTTGTTTGGTGCTGGCATGCTTACCGCAATCCTTCAAACGAATCCGCAGGAAGCCATAGAGTTTTTTTCAAAATACGTTGGTATTAAGTGGGTATTGTCGGCGATGGGGGTGGCAGCTTTCTTGCTTTTGGTGAGGAAGCGCCTGCTTGCTGTACGGTTTTCTTTCTTTTGCAGGCACTGGCAGAATCGCTTGCTTCCCATTCTTTTTGTTGCCGGTGTTGGGGCAGGCGCAATCTTGTGGCAGGAGTATCATCCCTTTATTCTGGACGATATGCTGGATATTCCGGCGGTGCAGGTGGGACGTGCTGTTTTTGTTTCCTTGAAGGACATTGAGGCGTACGAGAATCTGGAGAGGAATATGGAAAATACGGCAGAGATTACGGAAAACCGAAGCGATATTCCGCACGTTGTTTTTATTTTGGGGGAATCTGCTTATCGTGGACGTATGCATCTTTATGGGTATGATTTGGAAAATACGCCGAATCTGGATGAGCTGCAGAAAAAGGGAGAAATTGCGGTATTTCAGGATACGGTCAGCCCCAAGAGCGCAACGGTTGCTGTCCTCCGAGAATTGTTCACGTTTCATGATGTGGAGGATTCCGAGGTTTGGTATCATCGCAACAACTTTATGGATGTCTTGAAGGCGGCAGGGTATCGCACCTATTGGATTTCCAATCAGGACAGCTCCGGAATTTGGGGAAATGTGGGACAGTTCTATGCCAATCGCTGCACAAGGAAGATGTATACCAGCCGACGGGAATCGCATGAGGAGCACTGTAAGCTGGATGAGGAGCTTTTTCCATTGATTGATGAGGCAAGGCAGATGGCAGGAGAGAAAAATTTTTACCTGATTCATTTGATGGGACAGCATACGCTTTACTATTTCCGGTATTCAAATACCTTCAAGAAGTTTACCAAGGATGATGTCCACGGGGTGCAGGCAGGGCTTTCGGAGGACAAGAGGACGGAGATTGCGCAGTATGCCAATGCGATTTATTACGGTGATTATGTCGTAAGCAGTATTATCGACATGTTTCGCAAGGAAAATGCACTGGTGATCTATCTTTCGGATCATGGGGAAACGCTCTATGATGATGGGAGCGATTTAGTCGGACATACGGAAGAAAATCCAACGAAGCATACGGTGGAGGTTCCGTTAATTTTTTGGGGATCGGAACGATTCAGGGAAACACATCCTGAACTATGGAACAAGATTCTTTCTGCAGTTCGCCGTCCCTATATGACGGATGATATGATTCATACCTTGATGGATATCATGGAAATTCATACGAAGGAATTTGTGCCGCAGAAAAGCGTGATTCATCCAGAGTTTGATGCTGGGAGAAAACGCATGATAAATGGGTTGGATTATGATGCTTTCATGCGTTGATCAGGAGGAATGGGAATGAAGAAGTATAAGCTTTTGGCATTGGATATGGATGGGACGATACTCGATTCAAAGAAGAATTTTCCAAAGGAGGTTGCGTCGTCCATTCGCGCATTGGTCGATCAAGGGATTCACGTTGCTTTGGCAACGGGGAGGGGGCTTGCCGAGCTGAAGGATTATGAAAAGGAAATCTCTTGCCTGAGCTACGGGATTTTGGTCAGCGGAGGAATCGTTTATGATTTCAAGCAGGAAAAGCCGGTGTTTCGTCAGGCATTAACCTTGGAGCAATCCTTGGAGATTCTGGAGGCAGGCGAAAAGGAACATGCGATGCTGCATATCCTGAGCTCGGACAAGTCCATCTGTCGAAGCCAAGACATTCAGGATATGGAAACCTATCACATGGGAATTTATCAGGGCATGTATGAGCGTTCCTGTGATACGATGGACGATTTAAGGGGATATGTGACGGAACATCCAGAGGAAGCTATCAAGATAAATTCCTATCATCGCTCGCCGGAGGCTAGGGAACGAATGATGGAAAACCTTGCCCATCTTCCTGTTATGCCTGTGCTGGCAGAAACAACAAGCCTTGAAATATCGCCGAAGGGAATTTCCAAAGCAAAGGGGCTGGAGGTGCTTTGCGAGTATTTGGGAATCTCCACGGAGGAGGTTGTGGCTGTTGGAGATGCCAGAAATGATATGGAAATCTTGAGCCTTGCGGGAATGCCTGTTGCTATGGGCAATGCAATGGAGGAAGTCAAGGAAATTTGCAGGGATGTCGTGCGTGATAATGATCATTTTGGTGTGATAGATGCAATGCAGCGGTATTTTTGATTTTGGAGGGAAAATGCTTATGGCATTTTCTTGAACAATGGCGTTATAATGAGAGACAAGGAAAAAATTGCTATTAGGAGGACGAGGCTTTGAAGAGTGCAGCAAATGAGATGATTTTGGTATTGGATTTTGGTGGTCAGTACAATCAGCTGATTGCCCGCAGGGTGCGCGAGTGCAATGTGTACTGTGAGGTACACCCGCATACGCTTTCCGTGGAAAAGATTAGAGAAATGTCGCCGAAGGGGATTATCTTTACGGGTGGACCGAACAGTGTTTACGAGAAGGATGCGGCATCCTGCAGCAAGGAGCTTTTGGAAATGGGAGTTCCGGTTCTCGGCATCTGCTATGGTTCACAGCTTCTTGCCCATTTGCTGGGGGGAAAAGTTGCCACGGCACCTGTCAGTGAGTATGGCAAGACGGAGGTAACAATCGACGATGCAGGTTCTGCGATGTTCCAAGGAGTTTCGGAGAAAACAATCTGCTGGATGAGCCATACGGATTACATTGCAGAAGCTCCACAGGGGTTCATGGTAACGGCATCTACTCCTGTCTGCCCTGTGGCTGCTATGGAGGATACAGAAAGAAAGCTTTATGCAACGCAGTTCCATCCAGAGGTCATGCATACGGCAGAAGGAAAGCAAATGCTGCAAAACTTTGTGCATGGCGTTTGCGGCTGTTCCGGCGATTGGAAGATGGATTCCTTTGTGGTATCTACCGTGGAAAGATTAAAGGAGCAGATCGGAAACGGGAAGGTTCTCTGCGCGCTTTCCGGTGGTGTGGATTCTTCTGTAGCGGCAGTACTGCTTTCCAAGGCAGTGGGCAAGCAGCTGACTTGCGTTTTTGTCGATCATGGCCTTTTGCGCAAGGATGAGGGAGATCAAGTAGAGGAGGTCTTTGGACCAAAGGGCCCCTATGACCTCAACTTCATTCGAGTCAATGCGAAGGAGCGTTTTTATGCAAAATTGGCAGGGGTGACAGAGCCGGAGAGAAAACGCAAGATTATTGGTGAGGAGTTCATTCGTGTCTTTGAGGAAGAAGCAAAGAAAATTGGTGCGGTAGATTTCTTGGTACAGGGAACGATTTACCCGGACGTGATTGAGAGCGGATTGGGAAAATCTGCAGTAATCAAATCCCATCATAATGTTGGGGGATTGCCGGATTTCGTAGATTTCAAGGAAATCGTGGAGCCGCTTCGCCTTCTTTTCAAGGACGAGGTTCGGCAGGCAGGCAGGCAACTGGGCATTCCAGACTATCTGGTGAACCGTCAGCCGTTCCCAGGCCCCGGGCTTGGCATTCGCATTATCGGCGAGGTGACGGAGGAAAAGGTCAAGATTGTGCAGGAAGCAGATGCCATCTATCGGGAAGAAGTGGCAAAGGCTGGCGTGGACAAGAATCTTGGTCAGTACTTTGCGGCACTGACCAACATGCGTTCCGTAGGTGTCATGGGTGACGAGAGAACATACGA
>CALELM010000101.1 GCA_937902665.1 uncultured Selenomonadaceae bacterium | reverse complement strand
TCCCGCTTCGTTGAAACGCGAATTGGAGGGAAAATGCTTATTGCATTTTCTTGAACAATGGCGTTATAATAAGATAGTATGATTTGCGGTTGTAGCTCAGCTGGATAGAGCATCTGCCTCCTAAGCAGGGGGTCGCGCGTTCGAATCGCGCCAATCGCACCATTGAAAAATGTGCCTCGAAGTTCAGAACAGGACTTCGGGGCTTTTTGTATCTAAACAATAAGTTTTTACTGTTTTGTGCTGTGCCGTGCTTTTCTGCCATATTGTTTTATGCTCATTATTTAGGACCTAGCTCAATAAATGGCAATATGCCCCTGTTTGTGATAAAATTTAAGGGAGAGATGGGCTCCTTGCTGTTCATAGAGAGGCGAGACGATTTTCTGCTAGAGTTTTTGCGAAAAATACAGGTAATTCTCCTGCGTTTTATGAGGAAATATGACGGAAAAAGAGCGAGCAGGGGAGTTGCAAGAGAATTTATCGAAATGCCATAAAAATAATTGCTGTCAGAACAAAAAGAAAGAGGTATTGTTGTGAATCGAAAGCATTTTACTCCCATGAATGATTATCTTTTCAAATATATTTTTGGCAAGGAGGAACGAAAAAATATTACTCTTAGTTTTTTGAATGCTGTACTTGGCTTGGAAGGAAACGATGAGCTTACGGATATCGTTTTTCTCGATAAGGATTTTGATCCTGATGAAGAAAACGGAAAACTGGCAAAGCTGGATATTTATGGAAAAGCAAGTAATGGAAGCCAAATCAATATTGAGGTTCAGGTAATCAATTACCACAATATGGAAAAACGTACACTTTACTATTGGTCCTGCATGTACAAGCAGGGAATGGAATCTGGTGATGACTACAAGACATTGAACCGCAGCATTACGATTAATCTCTTGAATTTCAAAATGCTTCCCAGTGAAGATCCGCATAGTGTTTACGGCATTTATAACCTTGAAAATAACCATCGCTTGACGGATGATCTTGAAATTCATTTTTTGGAAATTCCAAAATTCCAGCCATCGTCTATAAAAGAATTGAAACGGTTGGAACGTTGGATGGCTTATTTTTCAAGCAAATTGACAGATGAGGAAAGGAAGGAGCTTGCCATGACTGACACAGCCATTGCCTCTGCTTTTGAGGCAGAAAATGTTTTCACGCAAAGCGACTACGAACGCAGGAAATACGAACAACGTCGAAAGGCTATTCTTGACTATAATAGCTCCATGAATGGCGCAAGGCAGGAAGGACTTGCACTGGGGCTGGAGCAAGGGCTGGAGCAAGGGCTGGAGCAAGGGCTGGAGCAAGGGCTGGAGCAAGGTATTGATATGATGAGCGTCTTGATATCTTCCTTGTTGACCGAAAACCGATATGATGACTTGAAACGAGTTGCCACTGATCCTGATTACAGGAAGCTGTTATTTGCAGAATTGCAGCAAAAATGAAAGACTAAAGCAAAAATATGCAGAAAAAAATAACGGTCACGCTGGAGCAGTTTTATCTCCCGTGTGGCCGTTTTCATTGAAAAGTTTCACTAAATGATAAGATTTTACAATGCTTTTTCAAAAACTTCGATGCAGGATTGTGCCTTGCTCGCTTCCAGCACAGATTCGTAGGAAACGGAAGGCAGTCCTGCTGACCGCAGTTTTTCTTGCAGGCGAACCTGGCACTCTATAGCATTTTGGGACATTCCCAGTTGTGCTGCTTTTCTGCGAAATTCAAATTCTGTCATAAGTTATTTCCTCGCTTTCCTTTCGGTCAAGAGTTTCCTTTTTTACGGGGTTATCGTAAAATCCTGCAGGCACCAGCATAATGATCCACGCGGTAATCCCGATAGAGGCTGTCAATTGCAATGCCGTATTCTGTAGAAGCGTGAACAAAATCTCCGTTTCCTACATAGATGCCGACATGGGAAATATTCGTGTAATCGCCGGCAAAAAATACGAGGTCGCCGGGCTGCAAATCACTTTTGCTGACAGGAATTCCTGCATAATACTGTACATCAGCAGTACGCGGAAGAGAGATGCCGGACTGGGCAAAGACATACTGGACAAAGCCGGAGCAGTCAAAGCCACTCGGAGAGGCGCCTCCATAAACGTAAGGAACTCCCATGTAGTGCATGGCAGTGGTGAGGATTCGGCGGGAGTCAGCAACATAGCTTGATGTACCACGGCTGATTTCCGGGAAGTTGGTTCCAAAGAGGGATGTATAGACAGCAGGACCAACTAGGCCGTCAACCTCTAATCCATTGTCCTTTTGGTACCGTTTTACGGCATCTTCCGTTGCCGGGCCAAAATCTCCATCCACGGAAATATCATAGCCGGCAGAGGCAAGAGCACGCTGGACCTTCTGGACTTCTTCGCCGTAGTCTCCCATGCGGAAGGCGGCTGCATCGACAGGAGATGGTATGGAAAGAAAGACCACAGCCATCAGGAGCAAATAAAAAAACTTTTGCAACGGAACACTCTCCTTTCACGAATGCCAAACAACAAGTAGAGAATAACATAGAAATCATGCAATGGCAATAGGAAAAGATATCATTGCGAAAGGTTTTTGAAAATCTTTCATGAAAAGAAAAATCCATGCATTTTCTTTTGAAACTGGGGTATAATAAGAAGATGAGCTTTAGGCTTTTGGAGGAAAGAAGTGATGAAGAAAAGATTTCACGTGACGGGGATGACCTGCGCCGCATGTTCGGCATGCGTGGAAAAGGCGGCGAGAAGCTTGCAGGGGGTCGAGGAAGCAAGCGTGAACTTGCTGGCAGGAAGTATGCAGGTTTCTTTTGATGAAAGCAAGGTGTCGTCTCTTGCTATTGTGCAGGCCGTGAAGAAGGCTGGGTACGGAGCTTTTGAGGGCGATGCTTCTCACAGAGAGGAGAGTGTGGGAAATTCCTCAGAGGACACATTGGACGTGCAGAGGAATCGGCTGGCAGCCTCGTTGTGCTTTTTAGTTCCCCTGCTCTATCTTTCTATGGGGAGCATGGTTTTTCTTCCTATGCCAAATTTTTTTGTGGGAAGGGAAAACGCATTGCTTTTTGCTTTTGCACAGTTTTTGCTTCTGCTTCCTATTATGTATTTAAACCGTGGATATTATATTCATGGGTTTGGAAGGCTTTTGCACGGTACACCGAATATGGATTCCTTGGTGGGCATGGGTTCGATGGCAGCAGCAGTGTTCGGGATCTTTGCTGTTTTTCGGATTGGCTGGGGTATGGGACATGCGGACTGGAGCTTGGTAGAGACCTATTGGAAGAATTTATACTTTGATTCTGCAGGCATGATCGTTGTGTTGGTTTCGGTTGGAAAATACTTGGAAGCAAGAGCAAAAGGACAGACGGGGGCGGCACTTCGGAAGCTGATGGAAATGGTGCCGCAGGAGGTTTCTGTCTTTCGAGACGGTGCAGAACATAGGATTCCTTTGGAGCAGCTTGTCCAAGGAGATGAGGTGCTTGTGCGTCCTGGGGAATGTGTGCCGGCGGACGGCATTGTGACGTTTGGGCAAACGAGTATGGACGAATCCAGTATTACGGGGGAAAGTATGCCTGTTATGAAGCGTGAGGGGGATCTGGTTACTTCGTCTGCTGTCAATCAAGCAGGTATGATTCGGTTTCGGGCGGAGCGTGTGGGGAAGGATAGCTTTCTTTCCTGTATGATTCAGTTGGTAGAGGAAGCAGGTGCAAGCAAAGCACCGATGGCTCGCTTGGCGGATCGGGTGGCAGGTGTCTTTGTGCCAGTGGTGATTGCGATTGCTGTTTTTTCAGGAGGGGCTTGGCTTTTCTTGGGAGCAGGTGTGGAATTTGCACTTTCCATTGCGATTTCGGTTTTGGTCGTTTCCTGCCCCTGTGCGCTCGGTCTTGCCGTGCCTGCTGCTATCATGGTGGGGATCGGCAAGGGGGCAGAACATGGGATACTTATAAAGTCTGCGGAGGCGTTGGAGACAGCACATGATGCAGATATGGTGATTTTTGATAAGACGGGAACGCTGACGGAGGGAGATCCGAGGGTTACCGACGTGATTCCAGTCGACAGAAGCGAACAAGCATTGCTTTCCTTGGCGGCAGGATTGGAGGCAGGAAGCGAGCACCCGCTTGCCCATGCCGTGCTGAAATATGCAGGGGAGAGAGAAATTGTGCCTGAGAGGGCGGTTGAGTTTCAGGCGTTTTTTGGGCAAGGCGTTTCGGCAATGATCCGTGGGAAGCGTTGTTTGGCAGGAAGTGAGCGGTTTTTATGGGAGCAGGATATAGAACTTGGCAGGTGGAAGGATAGGATAGACAGCCTTTCCGAGGAAGGGAAAACGCCGCTTCTTTTTGCCGTAGGGCATGAACTGGCAGGGATCCTTGCCGTGGCAGATATGGAAAGGAAGGAAAGCAGGGAAACGGTCAGGCAGCTTTTGGAGGATGGGATATCCGTACTCATGCTGACGGGTGACCAAGAGCAAACGGCAGGAGCGGTTGCCAAAAGACTTGGTATTTCGCAGGTGCGGGCGGGCGTCCGACCAGAGGAAAAAGAGGGCGTAGTGGCACAGCTTCAAGCGGAAGGGCATCGAGTTGCGATGGCAGGAGATGGCGTGAACGATGCACCTGCATTGATGCGGGCGGACTTTGGCATGGCAGTTGGCAAGGGGCATGATATTGCCGTGGAAAGTGCAGATGCGGTACTGCTGAGCGGAGATTTGAGGGGAATCGTGCAGGCTTTACGGCTCTCCAAAGCGGTCGTCCGCAATATGAAGCAAAATTTGTTTTGGGCATTTTTCTACAATAGCATTGCGATTCCTGTTGCGGCAGGCTGCCTGTATCCTTGGCTGGGAATCCGACTTTCACCGATGCTGGGGGCGGCTGCAATGAGTTTGTCAAGTTTTTGTGTTGTGACAAATGCCCTGCGGCTTCGTTCGTACCGAATGGAATCGGCAGAGCTGATGGAACCTTGTGAAAATGATGCTGTTGAGGAACAGACCGTTATGAAGGAAAGTGAGGGACAGTCAATGAAAAAGGAATTGAAGATCGAGGGAATGATGTGCAAGCATTGTCAAAGGCATGTGACGGAGGCTTTGGCTGGTTTGGAGGATGTGATCTCCGTTGAGGTCAGTTTGGAAAGCAAGACTGCCCTCGTGGAGATGCGTCAGGAGATTTCGGCAGAGAAGCTTCGGGAAGTTATTGAAGCAGCTGGTTATGAGTTGGCAGATTGAGTACTTTCCATATTTTTTGGAAGGTCTTGAGGACGGCTATGGGGTCGTGCTTCATTGGGGGAGGAAGTATGAAAAGAATTGATCGGATTTATGAATACATTCAACAGGAATCCAGGAAATATGCAAGGGAACAGCTGAAGGGGCATGTCGGGGTTGATGCAAGGCAGATTGCGGAGGCGTTGGATGTTCTTCGGAACAATGTGTCCATGGAGCTGAATGTGCTTCACAGGCAGGATCGTATCGTGAAGATCATGGGCCGTCCCGTGCGTTATATTGACAAGGAAGCCTTGGAAAATCTATTGGAAACGGACTTGGGGGAAGGGCCATGCCAGTTCAACTGCATTGAGGAATGTGTGCGGGAAAATACGGTTGCCGAACGGAATCCTTTTGAGCGGTTGATTGGTGCGGAAAACAGTCTGAAACGTCAGGTGGAGCAGGCGAAGGCAGCAATTCTTTATCCGCCAGACGGGCTGCATACCCTAATTGTTGGGCAGACGGGGGTTGGCAAGACGCTTTTTGCGCACATGATGTTTGAATATGGGAAGGCGATGCATCGCTTTTCCGAGGATTCGCCGTTTATTACTTTTAACTGCGCAGATTACTACAATAACCCGCAGCTCTTGATTTCTCATGTTTTTGGGCATATCAAGGGGGCTTTTACTGGAGCCGATGCGGCAAAGGCTGGTCTTGTCGAGGAGGCAGACGGAGGAGTCCTGTTTTTGGACGAGATTCACAGGCTTCCTCCGGAAGGGCAGGAAATGATTTTCTACTTTATGGATACGGGGACGTTTAACCGCTTGGGTGAGACAGCAAGAAGCCGTCAGGCAAAGGTACTGATTATTGGGGCAACGACGGAGGACCCGAATTCTGCACTCACCAAGACCTTTGTTCGCCGTATTCCTAATATTATTTCCATCAAGCCTCTTTCTGACCGTACCTTGGAGGAAAAGCTGGAGATTATCAAGCTGCTTTTTGAAGATGAGGCACAGCGAGTCAAAAAACCGCTTCGTATCAGCGTTGAAGCAATCAAGGCATTGCTTGGGAGCATTGGGAATGGAAATGTCGGACAGCTGAAGTCTAATATCAAGCTTCTCTGCGCACAGGCTTTTTTGAACGGGATTGACAATCCGGATTGCATGGAGGTCGAGTTCAAGATGCTGCCTGCCAGCGTGAAGGAGGGGTTGATTGTTCTTTCGGCGAACCGTCCTGCTCTGACGGAGCTTGCCAAGTATGTGGCAGAGCCTTTGGTCGTGACACCGACGGGCGAGAAAAGGCGCATGGAGGAATCGGATGCGGACCGCAAGGCATTTGACCTTTATCGTATTGTGGAAGACAAGGTAGGGCTTTTGAAGGGTGAGGGAATTCGGGATGAGCTGATCAAGCAGATTGTAGCCTCCGATGTCAATATTTACATTAAGTCCATATACAATAAGAAGGAATCCGTTACGATGTCTACGCGTGAACGGCTTTTGAAGATTGTGGATGTTTCCCTTGTGGATTTTTCAGAAAAGGTGGCACTTTTTGTGCAAAGGGAATTGAACCGCAGCTACATGGATCGCTTTCTGTATGCATTCAGTCTGCATCTTTCCGCATTTTTGAAGCGGGTAAAGGCAAAGGAGACGATACCTTACACGGAAATTGGGACAACGGTGCATCAAGATTCTGTCTATATAAGAGCTGCCATGAAAATCAAGAAGATGATTGAGGATCAGTATCATGTCAAAGTACCGCAGGTAGAGATTGAGTATGTGGCACTTCTCTTGGAATCCTCAGAGGACGATGGGCTGGAAGAGGAACGTCCCATTATTTTAGTGGCAACGCATGGGAGATGCGCGGCATCGTCCATGGTGGAGGTTGCGCAGAAGCTGTTCAGTGTCAGCGAGACGAATTTAATCCCGATAGATATGCCCTTGGATGTAAAGCCAAAGGAAATTATGGAAAAGATGGTGGCAATCCTAAAAGGGAAGGACTGCACAAAGGGCGTATTGATTCTTGCGGATATGGGTTCTCTCTGCAATATGGGTGCAATGCTGGAAGAACAGCTCCATATCAGTGTCCGCACTCTGGATATGGTTTCTACCCCATTGATTCTTGAGGCAATGAGAAAGACAGACTTGACGGGAATGAGTCTGGATGTTATTTATGAATCCTTGCGGAATTTCAGGGGCTATGAGAGCGTAGACACTTTGGCAGAGAAAAAGGTTGGGAAGCAGGAGGCTATCGTGACAATCTGTTCTACTGGACAGGGAGCGGCACTCAAACTAAAGGAATTGGTGGAAGAAATGCTGCATCATGCAGGACGCGGCGTTGAGGTGATACCAATCGGTATCGTTAAAATGGAGGAAAAGATCAAGGAGCTTCAAAAAGATTATCGGGTACTGGCAACCGTGGGGATGAAGCAGCCGAAGATGGATATTCCGTTCATTCCGCTAGAGAAGCTGATCAATGGCGATGGAGAAAAGAAATTGATGGAGCTGGTCTTTGGGCAGGAGCTGGCGTTTGTGCCGGAGGAAAAGAACAATCTTGTAGTGCAGCAGTTATGCGAGGAATCCCTGCAAAAATTCTTGACCTATTTGAATCCTTCCAAAATTATGAGTGTATTGATGCAGTTTGACAGAATATTGGAAAAGGAATTGCATACGGTTCTTTCCAATCCGATCCGAATTCGTCTTATTGTTCATTGCGGTTGCGCATTAGAACGCATGGTGACGAGAAGCCCGCTTGTTTACAAGGAGGACAAGGAGAAGATTGATACACAAAAGCTCAATGCATTGAAAAAAGCGGCTAGCGTATTTGAAAATTCCCTGAAACTTTGTTTTAATGAGGATGAATTCTGCTATATGGCGAATATGATCTGATACAGTTAGCTGTTCAATTTCACTGAAATTGAAGAAAGAGTATTTCTTTTGGCGGGTTTCAGTAGGCACAAACCTGTGCGATGCGTATTAAAAACAGGGAGGAAGTGTATTAAAACTGTATCAAGAGTATTGCTTATAAAAATGCAAAGTGAAAAATAGCTGAAAAAACAAGCGAAACCAAGAAGAAAATTTTTAATACACAAAGTTGGCACGGAACTTGCATTATAATAGGTCAGAGACGCAGAAAACAGAATCTGGGAGCAAATGGAATGAGCTTTCGGATGGTCTTGCAGGGACTTGTGAGATCGGCGTAGGAATCATAGGAAAGGGGAATCGTTTCATGTTTGGAATTATTGTAGGAACCCATGGAAGATTCGCAGAGGAGCTCGTGAAGTCTTGCGAGATGATTTGCGGGCAGCAGAAGAATGTTAGGGCTGTGACGCTGATCCCTGGCGAAGGTCCTGATGATGTCGTTGCGAAGTACGAAGCAGCAATCAAGGAACTTGATTGTGAAGGCGGAGTGCTTTTCTTGAACGACCTGTTTGGTGGAAGCCCTTATAACGCTGCT
Organism: uncultured Selenomonadaceae bacterium; assembly: GCA_937902665.1. Lineage (GTDB taxonomy): Bacteria > Bacillota > Negativicutes > Selenomonadales > Selenomonadaceae > CALELM01. Next base: position 80,336 of record CALELM010000101.1, on the reverse strand, counting down.
TGTCGCTTGGTTATTGCCAACGAGGCATACGGCATTGTAACAGGTGTCAGCCTTCCGATGTTGATCGAGATGGTCAGCACGCAGCTGATGGACGATGGTTCGGACATCAAGGCATTGATGGAGAAGGCTATTGAAGCAGGAAAGAATGGAGTCCAGACTTTCCATGCAAGTGCAGTTGCTGATGACGAGGAGGAGGATTTCTAATGAAAATTGTATTGGCTCGTATCGATGACCGTTTGATCCATGGCCAGGTTGCAACCGTATGGTCTAAGGTGACTGGCTGCCAGCGCATCATTGTTTGCGATGATGATGTGGCAAAGGACAAGATTCGTTCGACGCTTTTGAAGCAGGTTGCTCCTGCTGGCATCAAGTCTCACGTTGTTGAGCTTGACAAGGCTATCCGCGTCTACGAGAATCCAAAGTATGAGAATGATAAGTGCCTCTTGCTCTTCACGAACCCGACAAGCGTTCTTTATTTGGTAGAGCATGGCGTTCCTATCAAGAGTGTAAACATTGGCGGAATGAGCTTCAAGGAAGGCAAGCGCCAGATTACGGGTGCTGTTTCCGTAGACCAGAAGGATACGGATTCTTTCATGAAGTTGAATGAAAAAGGCATTGAGCTTGAGATCCGCAAGGTTGACACGGACAAGAAGATTATGCTGATGGATGTAATTAACAAGTGAGCATCCATTGACATATAAAGGGGGGCTGAGCTTTTGCGAGGCTCCTCAGGCAACAAAATTTTATATTTTAAATGGAGGGAAAACACATGGAACTCAATGGTATCCAAATTATCGCTATCTTCATTGTATCAGCTGTTGCTGGTATGGGCAGTGTTCTGGATGAATTCCAGATGCATCGTCCGCTCATCGCTTGTACTCTTACTGGTCTTATTCTTGGTGACATGACTACTGGTATTATCATCGGTGGTACACTCGAAATGATGGCACTTGGCTGGATGAACATCGGTGCTGCAATGGCTCCGGACGCAGCTTTGGCATCTGTCATTTCCACGGTCCTCGTAATCGCAGGACATCAGAGCGTTGCAACTGGTATCGCAGTAGCAATGCCTCTTGCAGCAGCAGGTCAGGTTCTCACGATCCTCTGCCGTACTCTTACAGTCGTATTCCAGCACAAGGCTGACGGTTATGCAGAAGAGGGCAACCTCCGCGGCATTGATATCTGCCACCTTGGCGCACTCGGTATTCAGGCACTCCGCGTAGCTGTTCCTTCGACTCTCGTTGCTATGTACATCGGCACGGGCGCTGTTACGGCAATGCTCGATGCTATTCCGCCTGTTGTAACTGGTGGTCTTCAGGTAGCCGGCGGCTTCATCGTGGTTGTAGGTTATGCAATGGTTATCAACATGATGGGTGCAAACTACCTCATGCCGTTCTTCTTCCTTGGCTTCGTTGTTGCAGCTTTCACGAACTTCAACCTCGTTGCTCTTGGTGTAATCGGTCTCGTATGCGCTATTGTGTACATTCAGCTCAACCCGAAGTACAGCACGGTTGCAGCAGCTCCGGCAGCAGCAGCGGCAGCAGCTTCGGATTCCGATGACGAGCTTGACTGATTAGAAGATTTAGAGGAAAGGGTGGAATAACATAATGGAAAAGAAACTTACAAGTGGCGATTTTTTCTGGGCGTTTGTCCGTTCTAATTTCTTGCAGGGTTCCTGGAACATGGAGCGTATGCAGGCTCTCGGTTATGCTTTTGGTATGGTTCCTATCCTCAAGCGTCTCTATGAGGGTGAAGAACTCAAGAAGGCTATGAAGCGTCATCTCGAATTCTACAACACGCAGCCATTCGTAACGGCTCCGATCATTGGTATCACGGCAGCTATGGAAGAGAAGAGAGCTAACGGTGCAGATATTCCAGACGGCGTTATCAACGGTATCAAGGTTGGTATGATGGGACCTCTCGCAGGTGTTGGTGACCCGATTTTCTGGGGTACGCTTCGTCCGATTACGGCTGCTCTTGGTGCTTCCTTCGCTATCAGCGGCAGCATCCTTGGCCCATTGGTCTTCTTCCTCTCGTTTAACATCATTCGTCTTGCTATCCGTTACTACGGTATCAAGTACGGTTACACGAAGGGTACTGACGTTGTTCAGGACGTTGCAGGCAACAAGCTTCAGAAGATTACGGAAGGTGCTTCCATTCTCGGTCTGTTCGTCATGGGTGCATTGGTTAACAAGTGGACTTCTGTTAACATTCCGGTTGTCGTTTCTGAGATTACGAACCAGAAGGGTGAAGTCGTTGTTACGACGGTTCAGGGCATCCTCGATCAGCTCATGCCTGGTCTCGTTCCACTTCTCATGACGTTCGCTTGCATGGCTCTCATGAAGAAGAAGGTAAATGCTATTTGGATTATCTTTGGCCTCTTCGCTATCGGTATCCTTGGCTTTGCAGCAGGTATCCTCAAGGTCTAATCTTGAGTCAAAAACAAGCGTTTTCCCCGCCCTTTTTGGGCGGGGTTTTTTGTGTGTTTTATTGACAAGCAGGGATAGATACACTAAAATTTAGGTAGTCTTGTATATGTGTTTTTGTGAAAAACTGGTGCAGAAAATTCTAAAAAATGTTAGTTTTCTTAAAGGATTTTTGTGTGCATGAGTTGAAACTACTTAGATACGGGGATTGTGTGCGCAGATAAGCTGCCAGTTTCCCAGCATGGAGGTGGAACAATGAAATCGTTGTATTTGTACACGGATGAATTGGATGATATGGTGGATGCTGCTGATGAGCTTTTCGAGCAGTTTGAGGAAAAGAGAACAGAAAAAAATTTTTCGGATCGGGCAGTTGGTCTTTTGATCGGCGATCCGGAGATTGAGATAGGGGAACTCATGGGAGAATTGGGAAAACGTTTTGATTTTCCAATTTTAGCGTGGAGCGCTCTTGGCGTCATGGATAGTGTGCATGGGTATTTTCAGGAGCAAATTTCCTTGATGCTTCTGAGTGATGATGACTTGGAATGTTCTTTTGCGGTTACAGATGAGATACAGTTGTTGCACGAGCATCGTTCGGAGGGCAGCGATACAGATTTTTCGCAGGATAGCTTGACCTTGGCAGTCCAGAAGGCTTATAAAGAGGCAGAGGCGGGACTTGGCAGCAAGCCGGACCTAGTTCTGTGCTATGCAACTTATTTGGCGGATACTCCAAGTGATATTATCCTTCGTGCCATGGATAAGGTTTCGGGCGGTGTTCCTGTTTTTGGCGGAGTTGCATCGGACATGTTCAACTTCGAGACAGGATATATAGCGATGAATGAGGAGGTACGCAAGCAGGGGGTGGCAGTTTTGCTCCTCAAGGGAGCGAACATATCTCCTGTTTACCGTGTGGAGCTTTCGTTGCTGAATGATTCATTTATGACGGCACAGGTGACGAAATCCAAGGCAAACATAGTTTCCGAGGTAAACGGGCATCCTGCACTGCAGCTATTGGATGAGAAGGGCGTGTCCAAGGTGCTGGAGCCGGATGACGATATTCAGCTGAGCTTGTTTACTACGCCGTTTCATTTTACGGCAATGACGGAGGATGGGCATAAGTATTCCTTCCTCAGAAATTTCATGAGATTTAATCATCAGGAAAAGTCGATGGTTTTTTTGGGAGAGATTCCGGACGGGAGCATCATGCGAATCGGGGCAATGGATGCTGTGCAGATTAAAAAGCATGTTCGCACAGCAATTCAGGGAATTGTGGAGAAGGTGAAAGCTTCCAATCCGCAATGCAGCGCAATTTTGGTCGTTTCCTGTGCGTCGAGGTACATGAACCTGAAGCGTGGGAAGGGCGAGGAGGCAGAAGCCGCTATTGAGGCATTGCCCAAGGGACTGAATTACATGGGCTTTTATTCTTATGGTGAGTTTTGCCCAGTGCAGGATGATGAGGAAAATTTCTTGAAGAATACATTCCATAATTTTACTTTTGCAATTATGGCGATTTGATTTTTTGTGTGGCAGGTGAGCATAGTTGGATGAGAGCAGTGAGAGAATCCTTGCACTGGAGGCAGAGGTCAAGGCACTTCAGAAGCAACTGAAAAAATCGGAACGAAAGAGAAGCCGTCTCAATAATGAATATGAGCTGATGCGGGGCCTGCGCGAACGGGAAGCTACGCTGCGAGATATCGCAGAAAACGAGCGGCGGCAGCAGGGGATGTACGCAAGGCTTATCATGACGAATATGACAGACTTGTTCATGCTGTTTGATACCAGCTTGAATCTTTTGATGTGTTCGGATACCTTGACGAAGAACAATTTGTTTGGGATTGAGCGCAAGGCTTCCGTGGGGCTGAATATCAAGGAAGTGTTCATTGATTTGTATGGGCAGGCTATTTCGGAGACGGATGTTGATGAAATTGTTTATTCGGCACGGGATGCAATCACGGATCGAATGGCGCATGTCCTTTCCAAGCGATTCGTGTTTTCCGGCGGCAGGGAAGTCATTGCGGAGCTTAGAATTTCGCCTGCCTTTCGCACGGAGACAGAGCTTGCAGGTGTGGCAGTAACCTTGATCGATACGACAGAGCTCGCTAATGCAAGGATTCGGGCGGAGAATGCAGACACGGCAAAGTCAAATTTTTTGGCAAATATGTCGCATGAGATTCGCACGCCGATGAATGCGATCAATGGAATGGCAGAATTTATTGTGCGCGATACGGTGGATGAACTGGCAAGGCAGAACGCTATGCAGATCAAATCGTCTGCCAGTGCGCTCCTGACGATTATCAATGATATTCTGGATTTTTCCAAGATCGAGGCAGGAAAGATGGAGATCATTGATGTGCCATATCAGACAACTTCCATTATCAATGATGTGGCAACTATTATCGAAGTCAAGATGAAGGAAAAGGCACTGAAGCTGGAACTGGATATTGCAGAGGATATTCCATGCGAGATGCTGGGTGATGAAATACGAATCAAGCAGGTTCTCCTGAATCTGTTGAACAATGCTGTCAAGTTCACGAAAAAAGGATCTATCACGCTGAAAATGTGGCAGGAGCAGCTTGGCGAGGACGAGGTAAGGATTTTTGCGGATATCAAGGATACGGGACAGGGAATTCGGCAGGAGGATATTGGAAACCTTTTCAATAGCTTTTCGCAGGTAGATACGCAGAAAAATCGCTCGATTGAGGGTACTGGCCTTGGACTTGCTATTTGCCAGCGATTGACAGAGGCAATGAATGGCGGAATTTCCGTGGAATCGGAGTACGGAAAGGGTTCGACGTTTTCCATTCATTTTGTGAACAAGATAACGAATCCTGCGCCTATCGGAAAAATTGAACGAGGAGCCTTGAAGACAAGGATTGAGCTGTTTACCTATGATTTTATTGCACCGAAAGCACGCGTTTTGGTGGTGGATGACAATCAAGTGAATCTTATGGTGGCAACAGGCATGCTGAAGCCGTATCATGTGCAGGTTGAGACCGCATCGAGCGGGCCGGATGCCATTGAAAAATGCAAGACTACGGACTATGATATCGTGTTTATGGATCACATGATGCCTGTGATGGACGGCATGGAAGCGATGAGGAAAATTCGCGAGCTGCCTAACGGGAAAGAGCGTGTCATCATTGCCTTGACTGCCAATGCCATCAGCGGTGTGCAGCAAATGTATGAGGAAGCGGGCTTCCACGGTTTTCTTGCAAAGCCGATTGAGGACGAAAAGCTGGATCAGATGCTGAGGGATTTCCTGCCCAAGGAGTTTCAGGAGGAAATTAGTCCTGTCAAGGCAAGCAAGAGCGATGAGCCAGATGACGAGCTTTTGCGCATTGTTTACAAGGAAGGCGTGCAGAAGCTCAGCCTTTTGCCGACATTGGTAGAAAATCGGGATTTGCCTCGTTATGCGATTGAGGTTCATGCAATCAAGAGCGTTATGGCATCGGTTCATCAGAATCTTATTTCCGAGCAGGCGAAGGAACATGAAATGCAGTCAAAGAATGGAAACATGGATTATGTCTTGACGAATTTTGATGCGCTTTTTGAAGATTATCGAAACTATATTGAATCTTTGGCAGGACGATTTGCAGAAAGTGAAATTGTTGGAGAAATTGCAGAGACACCTTACACGGAAGAAGAATTGTCGGAAGTGATGAACCAAATCAGAACGGCATACGAGGAATTTGATTTGGATAAGGCAAAGGAATTGGCAAAAGATGCATGCTCGCATGTGGAGGACAGGGAGAAAAGAAGCCTGTTTTCCAGCTTGGTGGAGGCTGCGGATGCTTACGATTATGACAAGCTTGAGGAAAATCTCCGGCAGCTTGGTGTGCAATTATGAGGGTGTGGTGTTAGAATGGAAGGCAGCGAAAGAGCAGAGAAAAAGATTTTGGTCGTTGATGACAGCAATTTTAATTTGAAGGTCGCAAGCGATCTTTTGCGGAAGATTGCAAAGCCAATCCTAGTTCCGTCCGGCGAGAGAGCCTTGCTGTTCCTGCAGAAGAATCGTCCGGATCTGATTTTGCTGGATATCAATATGCCGGAAATGAATGGCTTTGACGTGATGAAAAAAATCATGGAAAATCCTGATTGGAAAGAGATACCTGTCATCTTTCTGACGGCGAACCAAGATACGGAAACAGAGGTTGAGTGCTTCAAGCTGGGAGCCGTGGATTTTATCGTCAAGCCGTTTCAGCCGGAAGTCGTCCTTCATCGTGTCAATCGAGCGTTGGAGATGGAGGATTACAGAAGAAACCTGCATGGTATCATCGACCAAAAGGCAAAGCAGATTGAGATGATGCAGTACGAGATCATCATTGGTTTGGCGAACCTGATTGAAGATCGCGATGGAGGTACGGGAGAGCATGTAAAAAGGACGAGCCAATACGTGTCTCTTTTGGCAATGGCTGCGCAGGAGCGAGGCTTGTTTGATGGTCGCTTGACAGAGCAGTACGTTTATAATCTCATTAAGGCAGCGCCTATGCATGATATCGGAAAGATTGCAGTTCCGGATGCGATTTTGCAGAAGCCAGGAAAGCTGACGGACGAGGAGTTCGAGGTTATGAAAACGCATACGACAGAGGGAGGGCGTATCGTTTGGAATACTTTGGAGTTCTTGGAAGATACGGATTATTTGAAGATAGCATTCAATGTGGCAAAGTACCATCATGAACGCTGGGATGGAAGAGGATATCCGGATCGCTTGAAGGGGGAAGAAATTCCCTTGGAGGCAAGGTTTATGGCATTGGCAGATGTCTTTGACGCACTCTCTACGAAGCGATGCTACAAGGATGCGTTTCCGCTGGACAAGGTTTATGCGATTATTTCGGAAGGTTCGGGTACGCAATTCGATCCCATCTTGGCAGATTTGTTCTGCCAGTTGCGTTCGGAGACGGAAGCCATTTTGCTGGACTTTGGGGAAAGCATCTAGCATGGGAATCGGCAGGAATGGGGAGCCGTCTGTTTTTCGTGCAGATGGAGGGTGCTTTTCTGCGGGAAATGCTTTACATTTTTGAGAAAAATCTTTACAATAGAGAAAGATGTGATTCGAGTACGAATGTGCAAGCGGAGAACGTGTTCGTTCATGTTTGGACAGTGCAGGCAGCATGAGGCTGGTGTACTGGGCTTTGCAGATAGGTAGATAGGAACAGGAGAGATGATGGATGATTAAGAAAGCGATTGCCGTAATGACTTCCGGTGGCGACAGCCCCGGCATGAATGCAGCGGCACGTGCTGTAGTTCGCACGGCGCTTCATGAGGGCGTGGAAGTGTATGGTATCTATAATGGCTATCAGGGCATGCTGAACGAGGACATCGAGCAGTTGAATTCCCGCAGCGTGAGTGATCTCATTCAGCGTGGCGGAACGTTCCTCGGAACGGCTCGCTGCCCCGAGTTCAGGACGCCGGAGGGACGCAAGAAGGGCTACGAGAACTTGAAGAAGCGTGGCATTGAGGGCTTGGTCATCATTGGCGGTGACGGTTCCTTGACAGGCGGCTCTCTTTTGAGCAAGGAGACAGGGCTTCCTATCGTTGGCCTTCCAGGGACGATTGATAATGATGTTTGGGGTACGGATTACACGATTGGTGCAGACACGGCAGCAAATACGATTGTCGAGGCAATCAACAAGCTGCGTGATACGGCTTCCGCGCACCGCCGTATCATGATTGTCGAGGTTATGGGCCGCAAGTCCGGCTGGCTTGCTATGATGACGGGAATAGCAGGCGGTGCGGAGTATGTGCTGGTTCCAGAGGTGAAGTACGATTTGGACGACATGTGCCGTGAGCTCAAGGAAGCATACGATGGCGGAAAACGCTATAGTATTATCGTTGTTGCCGAAGGCGCTTGTGATGCTATTGGTCTTGCCGCTGTTGTAGGTGCAAAGACAGGGATTGATACGCGTGTGTCGGTTCTCGGTCATATCCAGCGCGGTGGTTCGCCTACGGTTGAGGATCGCATGAAGGCATCCATGCTGGGTGAGAAGGCTGCGCTTGCCATTATTTCGGGGGCTTCTAATGTTGTATTTGGTTTTGATTCCGGCAAGGTCGTCAGCATTAACCTCTTTGATGCCGTGAACAACCAAAAAGCACTGGATCCGGAACTTGTTCGTTTGGCGCGTGTGCTGGCATAATCGTTGGAAAATGTTGCTCCATCTTGGATTTTGTCTTTGGTGGAGCATTTATTATTTCTTGGATGTGATGTGAATGAAACGTATCGGTACGTTCCTGAAAGCGATTTTTGTATGCTTTTGTTTGGTTTTGCTCCATGCGTTTCCTGTGCAGGCTATGGAATTACATGATTGGTCATGGTCGCTTCCCTCCGGTGATGCCTTTGGTATGGAGAAGGGGAACTCTTGGACGGCATTCTGTTATCCGGATTTGCCGGAGTTTCCAGACGGGACGGAAACGCTTTTGCTGCAAACGGAACTTCCGAAAAATGAGATAGAACAGGGCGCGTTGCTCTTTACGACGACAAATCAATCCTTTCGTATTTGGCTGAATGGAAGCATTGTTTATCAGTATGGTTCCATGACAGTTCCGGAGTATGGGCAGCATACTCATTTGGTCGTACTTGGAAAGGACTACGCAGGAAAACTGCTCCAGATCGAGACTTTCTCGAGCAATCCATATTTTTTGGGTGATTTTTCCCGTATGGAGCTGGATACTTTGGGAAATCAGACGCAAAGAATTGTGCGGATGAATTTTCCGTTGCTGTTGTCGATTCCTATTACGATTTACATGTTGTTTTTGCTTGTCGAGTATTCGAGAAGCACAGCAGCTCACAAGCAGCTGTATCGTTATTTAAAGATTTTTTTGATGGTTTTTTTTGTGTGGATGGTTGCAGGATCCCCTATTCGGAATGTGATAGATTTTCCTGCCGTTTGGTGGGGAATTTTTCGGGTTTCTTTTTATCTTTTGCCGCTTGTCGGGGCTCGTGCACTGTATGAGTTTGTTGACAAAAAGTACAGGCAGTATGTCCGTTTTGCGATTGTTCCATGGCTGCTGCTGTTTTTGCTTGCTTTGGGCATGGAGATTGCCGGAATGCATGGTTTTGACCGACTGCTTCCTGTTTATTACTTTTTGACGGCAGTTTTTGGTGGGGTGGCTTTTTATTGGACATGGAAATCTGATGATATGAGGGCCAGATATGGCGGAACTGTTTTTTTGCCGCTTCTGGCATTGCTGTTTTTTAGTTTTATGGATGGCATTCGATCGAATTTTCATTGGATGGAATCTACGAACTATTGGCTTCCTTTTCATGGTACTTGCTTTGCTGTATTTGTGTTTTCTCTCGTGCGGGAGCAGGTGCAGAGGGAGCAGAAGCTTTCCATGCTGGCATCTGGTCTGGAGGTTGAGGTGGCGCTTGCCGTGGAACGGGCAGAGGTTGACCAGTTGACCAAGTGCTATAATCGGCTGCGACTGAATCGTGTCATGGAGTCCGAGATGGAAAAGCAGCAGCTTCGCCCCGTGCCGTTTTCCCTTATTATGTTGGATATTGACCATTTCAAGCGTATTAACGATACCTATGGGCATGATGCGGGGGACGTGGTTTTGACGGGCTTTGCTGCGCAGATTCGCCACAATATCAAGAAGAATGATGTCTTTGTTCGTTGGGGCGGTGAGGAGTTTATTGTCTTTTGCCATGCTTGTGCCTTGGAGGAGGCATACGTCATTGCGGAGCGCTTGCGGGCAACTGTGGAGGAGTCCCATATTTTTTCGGAGAAAACCATTACCTGCAGCGTGGGTGTTGCAACGTGGCATGGGGAAGACGATACGATTGCCGGTGTTTTGAAGCGTGTGGACAATGCGTTGTACTATGCAAAGGAGCATGGAAGGAATCGTGTTTCCACGGAGAATGATGCAGAGGAAATGGAGGAAGATGACAAGAAGAAGGATTCTTCGTCAGGAAAATCCTCATGAGGCAGTTTTAGAGGCTGTTTATGCAAAACAAAAAGTCTGGGAGCGCCTGTTGGCAGTTCCCAGACTTTTTTGCTTGGCAGGAAATTATTTCATGACGCTTCCCGGATAATGAAGGGTTGCAAAGTAGTCATCAAGAGTTTCCGCACGGCGAATGAGTTCGATTGAGCCGTCTTCCTTTAGGAGAAGCTCTGCGCTGCGGAGTTTCCCGTTGTAGTTGAAGCCCATGGAATGACCATGCGCTCCTGCATCATGAAGGATGAGGAAATCGCCGATATCGACCTTTGGAAGCTTTCGGTCGATGGCGAATTTATCATTGTTTTCGCAGAGAGAGCCTGTGACATCGTAGAGATGGTCGCACGGCTCGTTTTCCTTGCCTGCAATCGTGATATGGTGGTATGCACCGTAGAGGGCAGGCCGCATGAGGTTGGACATGCAGGAATCCAGTCCGATGTAGTCCTTGTAGGTGTGCTTTTCGTGGAGAACGGTGGAAACGAGCCAGCCAGCAGGGCCAGTCATGGCACGGCCGCTTTCCATAGCGATGGCTACGTTGCCCATGTTATTTTTGACGAGAAGTTCATCGTAGAGCTTGTGGATGCCATTTCCAACCTCTGTGAGATTGACGGGGGATTCTTCCGGACGGTAAGGGACACCGATGCCGCCGCCAAGGTTGACGAATTCCACGACAATGCCAAGACGTTCCTTGATTTCAACGGCAAGCTCGAACATGAGCTTTGCCGTGTAGATGAGTCCTTCTGCACGAAGCTCGTTGGAAATGACCATGGTATGCAGCCCAAAACGCCGGATGCCTTTTTCTTGTGCCATTTTGTAGGCAGAGAAGATTTGTTCACGGGTAAGACCATATTTTGCTTCGGTCGGCTTGCCGATGATGTCGTTTCCTTCGATGAGATTGCCGGGATTGTAGCGGAAGGAAAGGCATTTGGGAAGGCCTGCATTCTTTTCTAAGTATTCGATATGGGTGATGTCATCGAGGTTGATGATAGCGCCGAGCCCTATCGCCTTCTGGAATTCGGAGGCTGGCGTATCGTTGGACGTGAGCATGATCTCTTCGCCCGTGATGCCGGCAGCTTCGGAGAGGTACAGCTCTGCAAGGCTGCTGCAATCCGTTCCTGCGCCTTCCTCATGCATGATTTGCAGGAGACGGGGATTTGGTGCTGCCTTTACTGCGTAATGTTCCCGAAACTCCGGTGCCCATGAGAATGCCGACCTGAGATTGCGGATATTTTGGCGGATGGCTTTTTCATCATAGATATGGAAAGGGGTAGGATATGACTGAACGATTTTCGTAAGCTGTTCCTTGGACAGCGGGAAAATCTTCTCTGACATAGGAATTCCTCCTTGGTTATAAAAATTTAAACAATAGCATTATAACGCCCTCCATCAAGAAAATGCAACCAGCATTTTCTTGATGGAGGGCATTTCAACGAATCGGGGGATATGCCTACTGCTTCGTTTGCTCCAAAGTTTGCATAACTGCAGTTTAAGCAATGCAGGTGAAGAACACTATGCCAGTTGGAAAGAGGGGGGGCTTGTGCTATAGTAGAGACGAAAAAGGCTTTTTGAGCCGTTGCGCAGAGATGCGTGATGGCTTTTTTGCAGGATGGGAACGGGGTTTTTGTATGGAAGGAGTTGCGTTTGGGGCATGGCGAAGCGGCATGATTTGATGGATTTTATTGCTGGAGGCCCGTTGGAGAGCAGGATATTGGTGCTGGACAGTTCCCTGTACTTGCCGAAGCTGCGCAGGGCATTTCCCAAGGCGGAGCTTTATGCAATGACGGTTTATGAGGAGGTGCCTTCTTTTCCGGAGTATCAGGATTTAGGGGTGCATTGGGCGTTGCAGGATTACCGCAAGGGCGGGCTTCCGTATGAACTGCGGTTTTTTGACATGATTCTTTCGGAATCCTGCATGGAATGCCTGTGGGATTCTTATGAGTCTTTGATGGATATTAGTCGCCATATCAAGGAAACGGGACATTTCTTGGGGATGTTTTCCAATGTTCGATACTGGAGGATTTTGGAGGGCTTGCGTCAAGGGGAGTTCCCTGTACGGGATCGGCATTTTTATGCAAAGACGGAAGCTGTACGAATTTTGAACGATGCGCTTTTCAAGGAGATTTTCTTTATTCCGTCGGAGTTCTGCGAGGAGGAGAGGGAGCAGGCAGAGAAACTGGAAGCTGTTGGGTTTGCAGGTGGTGAGGATCTCTTGACAAAGACGTGGATGTTTCGGGCATCCTGTTCCAAGGCATCGGTTGCGGCATTGAAGGAGTTTTATGCGCCGGAGGCAAGGATGCTTTTGGCAAGGCTTCTTCATCGAATCGAATATGATGTGGAGCGGGAGGAGTCGCTTCGGATGCTTTGGGAATTATGCAGGAAGGAAATGATATTTCCGGACTATCTTTTTGATTTCGTGGAGGAGGTTACCGTGCAGAAGGAAGAAATGCGGAAGGTGTTGGCATGTTCGGCAGGGGAGAATGGATTGGATGAAATGCGGGAGCGTTTTTGCTAGGGGGCGGAATCTTGGATATCGAGAATTGCAGGCTTTGTCCTCGCAGGTGCGGCGTGAACCGCAGGGAGGCGAGAGGGTTTTGCGGTGCAGGGGAGCGGGCAAGGGTGGCTCTTGTTTCCCTGCATCCTTGGGAGGAGCCTTGTCTTGTGGGGGAGCATGGGGCAGGCACGGTATTTTTTTCGTATTGCAGCCTTCGCTGCTGTTACTGCCAAAATCATGAGATCAGTCATGAGGGCAAAGGGGTGGAGGTGACGGATGAGCGGCTGGCGGAGATTTTTTTGGAGCAGGAGGAGCGAGGGGCGGCAACCTTGGATCTTGTAACACCGACACATTACGTTCCGCAAATCGTTCATGCACTTTCTTTGGCAAGAGAGCGTGGGCTGTCACTTCCTGTGGTATATAATTCCAGTGGGTATGAAACGGTGGAAACCATAGAAGCACTGAAAGGCCTCGTGGATATTTATTTGCCGGATCTCAAGTATTGCAGGGCGGAGACTGCGAGAAATTATTCCCAAGCGGAGGACTATTTTGAGGTGGCTTCGGCTGCTGTTTCCAAGATGTTTGAGCAGGTGGGTGCCGTGGAGATGGAGGCCTGTGGAAGAATGCGAAGGGGTGTCATGGTTCGGCATTTGGTCTTGCCGGGCGGACGGCATGAGAGCATGGAAATCTTGGATTGGCTGTGGGAGAGGTTCGGCGATGCCGTGCAGATTAGCCTAATGAGCCAGTATACGCCGATGTACCGTGCGGTGGAATACCGAAACCTAAGGCGAAGGCTGACAACCTTTGAGTACCAGTCGGTGGTAGAGCATGCGCAGGAGCTTGGCATTACGAAATGTTATGTGCAGTCGCCGCAGGCGGCAGGGGAGGGGTTCGTCCCGATTTTTGATGGGCAGGGTGTGCAAGGATGAGATTTTCTTGTGAAAAGTTTTCGCCTTTATGGTACAATAGTCCATGAAACATTGGAAAGGGGTATGCGTGGAATGAAGATAACAATTGGCTGCGATCATGGTGCAGTTCCGCTGAAGGATGAGGTAAAGAAGGTATTGGAAGAATTTTCGGATATTGAGGTTGCGGATGTTGGCACGTTTGGCACGGATTCTGTAGATTATCCGGATATTGCGGAGAAGGTTTGCAGGGAAGTGACAGACGGAAAGGCCGACAGGGGAATCGTTCTTTGCGGAACGGGAATAGGCATTTCTATTGCCGCCAACAAGATGAAGGGAATCCGTTGCGCGCTTTGCCATGATGTCTATTCGGCGAAGATGTCACGGGAGCATAATGATGCCAATGTGCTTGCTATGGGAGGCAGGGTGATTTCCTTTGGTCCTGCGGGTGAGATTGTGCGCGCTTGGGTGCAGACGGAGTTTGCCGGCGGCCGTCATGAGCGGCGTGTGGGCAAGCTGATGGCGCTGGAGCGCAAGTGACGTTTTTGGTGGCAGGAGAAGCACTGTTGCGTTGACAACTTTCTATAGATACGATAAACTGAAAACGTCCCATGCATGGAGTCATGGAGATAGGTGGATAACATCTGCGAGGTCTTGCAGGCTTTGCAGACAGGATAGAAGGAGGACGACACATTGGGTTTGATGAACACGTTGGAAGCAATCGATCCTGAGATTGCGCAGGAGCTTGGACATGAGCTGGATCGCCAGAGGACGAAGCTGGAGCTGATCGCTTCGGAGAACATCGTCAGCAAGGCAGTCATGGAGGCACAGGGAAGCGTTCTGACAAACAAGTATGCAGAAGGATATCCGGGGAAGCGTTACTATGGCGGCTGTGAGTTCGTTGACGTTGTAGAGCAGCTTGCTATTGACCGCGCAAAGAAGCTCTTTGGTGCAGAGTATGCCAATGTTCAGCCACATTCCGGCGCGCAGGCTAACATGGCAGTGTTCTTTGCCCTTTTGACACCGGGCGATACGGTTATGGGCATGAACCTCAATGATGGCGGACATCTTTCCCACGGCAGCCCGGTCAACATGTCCGGCAAGTATTTTAATATTGTTCCGTATGGCGTGGACAAGGAAACGGAACGCATTGATTATGATGCATTGCAGAAGCAGGCAGAGGAATGCAAGCCGAAGATGATTGTGGCGGGCGCTTCCGCTTATGCTCGCACGATAGATTTCCCTCGCCTTGCGGAGATTGCTCATTCTGTGGGCGCTTATCTCATGGTGGATATTGCGCACATTGCGGGACTGGTTGCGGCAGGTGTCCATCCGAGCCCGATTCCTTATGCAGATGTCGTTACGACAACGACACACAAGACGCTCCGCGGGCCTCGTGGCGGCATGATTCTCTGCAAGGATGCTGAGTTTGGCAAGCAGTTCAACAAGGCTGTGTTCCCCGGGATTCAGGGAGGACCTTTGATGCATGTGATTGCTGCCAAGGCAGTTGCTCTCAAGGAGGCGCTTCAGCCGGAGTTCAAGGAATATGCGCAGCAGATTGTGAAGAATGCCGCAGTCTTGGCAAAGACGCTTCAGTCCAAGGGCTACCGCATTGTTTCCGGCGGCACGGACAACCACTTGATGCTGGTTGACTTGACAAACAAGAACATCACGGGCAAGGAGGCACAGAACCTTCTTGATGAGGTCAATATTACGGCAAACCGCAACACGATTCCGTATGAGCCACGTTCCCCGTTCATCACGAGCGGAATTCGTCTCGGCGCTCCTGCGCTTACGACAAGGGGCTTCCGTGAAGATGATATGGAAGAGGTTGCAAATATCATAGCGCTTGTTCTCGACAATCCTTCGGATGAGGGCGCAAGGGAAGAAGCAAGAAAGCGCGTGTCTGCGCTTTGCGAGAAGTATCCGCTTTATTGATAGCAGAAAATGGAGATTGGCAGCGTGTGGGCATTTTGCTTGCACGCTGTTTTATAGGATAGGTGGAGTGAAAAGTGAGCAGCTTGGAAGTAGGAATTGTAGGATTGCCGAATGTTGGGAAGAGTACGCTTTTTAATGCGATTACGAAGGCAGGGGCAGAGGCGGCAAATTACCCGTTTTGTACCATCGAGCCGAATGTGGGCGTGGTTGCCGTTCCGGATGAACGCTTGGAGGTTCTGCACAAGATGTATGATTCCAAGAAAACAACGCCAGCTACCGTCAGCTTCGTTGATATTGCGGGGTTGGTCAAGGGTGCCTCCAAGGGTGAGGGGCTTGGCAACAAGTTCTTGGAGCATATTCGCAAGGTCGATGCTGTTGCGCATGTGGTTCGTTGCTTTGAGGACTCGAACATTACGCATGTCGAGGGCGGAATAGATCCGCTTCGGGATATTGATATTATTCAGACGGAGCTATGCCTTGCTGACCTTGAAATTGTGGAAAAACGCATGATGAAGCTGGCGAAGCTTGCCAAGTCCGGAAGCAAGGAGGCAAAGGCGGAGGATGAGGTCTTGCGCAAAATCAAGGGAGTGCTTGACGAGGCAAAGCCGGCTCGCACGGCAGGGCTTTCCAAGGACGATTTGGAGCTCATCAAGGAAATGAATCTTTTGACCTTGAAGCCTGCGCTTTATGTTGCGAACGTGGCAGAGGACGAGGTGGCAGATGCGGAAAAAGAGAATCCGTATGTGCAGAAGGTGAAGGAGCTTGGTGCAGGAGAGGGTGCGCAGGTTGTCGTGATTTCTGCCAAGGTAGAGTCGGAAATTGCGGAGCTGGATGCGGAAGAAGCCAAGGAATTCCTGACGGATCTGGGACTTTCCGAGTCGGGGCTTGACAAGCTTATCAAGGCAGCGTTTGACCTCTTGGGCTTGATGACTTTCTTGACGGCAGGGCCTGATGAGTGCCGTGCATGGACGATCACGAAGGGAACGACGGCACCCAAGGCGGCAGGAAAGATTCATACGGATTTTGAGCGTGGCTTTATCCGTGCGGAGATTGTCAGCTACGATGACCTTGTTTCCGGCGGAAGCATTGCGGCGGCAAGGGAAAAAGGTCAGGTTCGCTTGGAAGGAAAGGATTACATCATGCAGGATGGCGATGTCACGAACTTCCGCTTCAATGTCTGACGAGAAAAGGTTTTTCGCAGTTGCAGGTGCTTTTTGGAAGTTTTTGCAATATCCTGTAATGAAATGAAAATAGAAACGTATAAGGAGTAGAGAAAACAAAAACAAAAGCTATTTGAGAGGAGTTGCTTGTCATGGAAAAGAAGAATGCATTGCTGGAGGAAGAGCTCGATTCAGTAACGGGAGGAACCATCATTCAAAGCTACAAGGCATTTTGGGATTTGCAGAAGGCTGGGGCTATCAGTAAGGACGAGGAACTGAATGTGAGTACCATGAGGGATACCTTTAACAAATATGGTGTAATGGTGGACGATCATGGCGGTCTTGTGAAGGATAATCGTTACTTCATTGATGGCAAAGAGGTTTGCTATAATGATGCATTGGAACATGTGAAGAAGCAGCTGAAGTAAGAGGTTGTTTCTGCAGTAAAAAAGATGAAAGAGAACGTCCCTTTCCGACAGGTTCGGAAGGGGATGTTTTTTGTTTTTGCGGGAAAATTTTTTTTGAATATCCTGTAATGAAATGGAGTTTGAATCGTATAAAGTACAAAAGGAAGCACGGAGCAGAAAGAAATAAGAAGAACAAGGGAAGGAGAGCGTGTGAAGGGGGCTGTTTACTATGTGGTGGTAGTATCGCAGGAAACCGGAACAGAAAGAAACAAGAAGAACAGGGGAAGGAGAGCATGTGAAGGGAGCTGTTTACTATGTGGTGGTAGTATTGCAGGAATCAAAAACGTCCCCTTTCCGATTTTCGGAAAGGGGACGTTTTGCTGTCCGTGGGATCTCCCGACAAGATGGGCTGCCAAAAGCAGGAACTAGTAGAGGTCGGTTCGCCTGTCAAGAAAGACATCGCTTTTTTTCTTGAGGTTTTCCCGCACGGAGAAGTCAATGTCGGCTTCGAGAATGCTTTCATCTTCTTCCGCTTCTGCTAGGATTTCCCCCAAAGGGTTGAGAATGGCTGAGTGTCCCAGCCCATTAGCGGCGGCAACGAAGATTTGGTTCTCGATGGCACGGGCGGCAAGGAGCGTGCGAAAGTGGGTGAGCCGTTTCATCGGCCATTCGGCAGGGAGGAGAAATAGCTCTGTGCCATGAAGTGCAAGCCCCCGTACCAGCTCAGGGAAGCGCAGGTCGTAGCAGATGGCAGTCCCACAGGTATGCCCGTCCAGTGAAAATGGGGCAGCTCCTTTTCCTGAGGAGAAGTAACGGTTTTCTCTGGCAGGCGAGAAGAGGTGTGCCTTGGAAATGAGCTGCACGAGGTTCCCCGTGCGGTCGATGATGGGACAGGTGTTTCGGATCTCCTCCCCGTCCCAAAGGGCAAGGCTGCCGCCAACGATGTTGATATGATATTTTTTTGCCAGATTGCACAGGAACTGAATGGATTCGCCGTTCGGCTGTTCTGCAAATTGGGAAATCCGTTTGGGGAAAAATCCTATGCTCCACAGCTCCGGCAGGAGAAGGAGGTCAGGATTGCTGTGGACAGCTTCTTCTGTCATGCGTTCCACTGTGCTTTTGTTGCTTTCTGGGTTTTCGAGAACAGGGCAGAATTGAAGAATGGAAAGTTTCATGTTGCTTCCTCCGTATGCTTTACAAAAAGGATGGGTTTCGATAAAATGAGAAAAGAAAGTGGATGGAGGGGTATTATGGAGAAGGTTTCGTATGCCGTGGGGGACGTGGTTCGCATGAAGAAGCCGCATCCCTGCGGAAGCCATGAATGGAAAATCACTCGCACGGGAATGGATTTTGGGCTGAAATGCCAAGGGTGCGGGCATTTTGTCATGCTTCCCCGTCCCAAGTTCATGAAGATGGTTCGTGGTATCGTGCAAAAGGCAGAAGAATAGAGAATCGTTGCAGGCAGGCGCTTGTTTCGGAGCATTGGCTTCGGAGCAGGTGCCTTTTTTCGTCACAGGTTTATTAAATCATAAGGAGAGGGAGTCGGCAAGTCCTTTTATCGCAGGGCATGGGGAATATCCTTTGCGTGTGGGGAGGAAATTCTTTTGCTTTGTCGAAAATAAATCTAAAAGGAAGAATTGCATTTCCTTGCAGAGACAGGGAGAGCGGAAAGGAATTTGATATGGAAGATTACATGGAAAAGAAGGCTATGGACAGGAATCTGCCACAGGGAGAAAGTATGGGAGCAGACCCGTCTGAGAATATGGATCTTGCTTGCCTATATCATGAGCTTCGGGAACCAATCCATTCTATTATGGGAATCGGTGAGCTTATTGCGAAGGATTCTGTGGACGTGCATGTGGCAGAATATGCGGCAAGGCTCAAGAAGGTCGGCAGGACGCTTTTGGACCTTGTGGACAGGGCAGAATATTTTTCTGCGCAGAAGTCGGGGGAATTGGCTCTGCGAAGGGCGGAGTATCGCCTTTCGGACGTAATCGAGGCATTGTACAGCATGTTTGCTGACAAGCTGTCCAAAAAGAGAGTGAGGTTTCGTTTGGATATTGAGGAGAGCCTGCCTGACGTTCTTTTGGGGGACAGCACGGCAGTCTATCAGGTGCTTGCCAATCTGCTTGCCAATGCAGAGCAGTCTACGGTGCATGGGGAGACTGTCCTGTCGATGCATGGGAAGGCTTCCGGCAGTATGGCAGAGATCTTGGTGGAGGTTTCCGATACGGGAAAGGGCATTTCGGCAGAACAGCTTCCTGTGCTTTTGGGTGAGCAGGAGAGCAAAGAGGAGTCTTTTGGAAAAGGGCTTGCCATTGTTCGAGGGATTTTGGAGAGAATGGGAACAAGACTTCAGGCAGCGAGCGTGGCGGGGGAAGGCAGCCGGTTTTTCTTTACGCTTCGGCAGGAGATTGGCGATACCAATGCGATTGGAAATGTGGCAGAACGGATACAGGCAGAGGCAGTAAAGGAAAATTATTGTACGCTGTTGTCGGCACCGGACGCACGAATCTTGCTTGTTGATGACAATTTTATGAATTTGGAGGTAATTTCAGGGCTTCTGGCTCCAACGAAAATCAAGGTCGATACGGCAGAATCCGGAGCGGAAGCCTTGGAAATGGCAAAAAACGAGCAATACAATTTGATTATTCTGGACGCCATGATGCCGAATCTGAATGGGACGCAGACGATGCAGCGGATGAGGGAAGAGTCCTTGGTGTCTGCCGCAATTCCCATTGTCGTGCTTACAGCGGATACGTCTGAGGGGGCAGGGGATCGCTACATTGATCAAGGCTTTGATGCATACCTTACGAAGCCTATCCTGTTTCGGGATCTGGAGGCGGTGCTACGGGAGTTCCTGCCGAGGGATTTGATAGAAAATGTGGATGAGCCGCAGGAGCAGAAGACCGTGCTGGTCTATGATACGTCCACGGAACTTCTGCGGGCGCAAAAGAAGCGGCTGCAGGGAAGCTACAAGGGCATTTATGTCATGAATCAGGAAAATGCGCTCAGCTATTTGGAAAAGCATAAGGTGGATTACCTCATGTCCTGTGCAGATGGTGCGACGATGTTCTCTTGGCAGGCTGGCAAGGGGGACAGGAAGGACAGCCGGACGAAGATTCTGGTTACGGGAGGCAATCGGCTTTTTGCAGATGAGCTTTGCAAGCTGATTGGACGGCCGAAGGAATATTCTTTGCTTCGCTGCGGTGTTTCGAGGGAGCTGCTCTTGCAGATGATGGCGGAGGAACATCCGCATGTGGTCGTGATATGCCTTCACTCTGAGGATACTTGGAAAACGGTTGCTGTTTTTGATTCTTTGAACCTGTATTCGGAGATCAAAGGAACGGAAATTTTGGTGGTCGGGACGAAAGACCAGTGCGAGTTTTTTAAGAGGCTGACAAGACTTCCTCAAATGTCTTTCGTGTATCGTCCTATCAATATGCTTGCGCTTTATGACAAGCTGGAGGAGGCAGCGGAGAAAAAAGAGTGGCTCCATCGGAAGGGGACAAAGTATGTGGAACGGTTTGTGAACCCGCAGGGGGAAACGGGCAAGTCTTCGGACGATGGAAGAAAGCATATCCTTGTCGTAGATGATGACATTCAGCAGCTCCAGCAGATCAAGGATCATTTGTCAGAATTTTATCATGTTGCGATGGCACCCTCCGGAAAGTCGGCATACATCTATTTGGAGGATCACCAGCCGGACTTGATCTTGCTGGATTACAGGATGCCGATAGAATCAGGGCCTGAGGTCTATCGAAAGCTTCGCACTAATCCCAAGACGGCGAAGATTCCCGTGATATTTTTGACAGCGGTATCCAGCCGTGAGGAGGTCATGACGATTTTGCTGAAGCTAAAGCCGCAGGGATATCTCGTGAAGCCGGCGACCAAGCTGGAGCTTGTGACGAAGATGATCGAGGTCTTGGGATAAGAACAGAACGGGGGGATTTGCATGGAAGCGTGGATGGAAGAGCTTTTGCAAAAGGGTATTGACGTGGAGACAGGGGTAAGCTATACGGGGAAAGGAGAGCAGTACAGGAAGGCACTGCAGCGTTTTTTCGAGGCGCATGAGTCGGCAATCGGGAACGTGAAGGGCTTTCACTCCGCAAGGGATGCAGAGAATTTTACGATACTGGTTCATTCTGTCAAGAGCAATGCAAAGATGATTGGGGCAAAGGTTCTTTTCCAAAGGGCATGGGAACTGGAGCAGTTGGGAAAAACAGCTGCATGGGCGGATATTGACCGTTTGATGCAAGCGTTTCTGGAGGAATACCTTGCAACGATAGAAGTTATTCGCCCTGCCTTGACGGGGGACGGGGAGAATCTTTCAGGCACTGCGTCCGCAAGGGGGCAGGCACAGGAGACAGCAAGAAAGCTTTTGCAGGCATTGGAGGATTTTGATGATGAGGAATCCGCAAGGCTGCTGACGGAGCTGATGGAATATCCCTTCCCTGCTGGAACCCATGCAGATTTGCTGAAGGCAAGGGATTTGGTAGAGGAATTTATGTATGACGAGGCGGCAGAGCTGGTGGGGCAGGCTTTGCCGCAAATAGGGGATTGAACATGGAGAGCTTGCAGGAAGAAATTCGGCTTTTGAAAAAGGAGAACAGGAAGCTGCAGAGGGATTATTCCCGCATGCAGAAGGATCTGCAGATTTTTTCCAATCTGACAGATAATATAGCAAGGCTTCGTTACTTCAATGAAAAGAAAGCAGAGAAGGCGAATCGGGCAAAGAGCAATTTTCTTGCCAATATGTCCCATGAGATTCGGACGCCGATGAATGCGATTGTCGGGATGAGCGAGATGATTCTGCGGGAATCTGCAGATGCCAAAACCCTGCGGCATGCGAGAGATATTCAGAGCGCAGGAAACACCCTGCTTGCAATCATTAACGATATTCTCGATTTTTCAAAGATTGAGTCGGGACAGTTTACGATGGTTTCTGTACCTTATAATGTGGCGGATGTCTTTCGTGATGTCGTTAATATGACGCAGAAGCGGGCAAGGGACAAGGGGCTTTCCTATGAGGTGCATATTTCTGAAGCGATCCCGTCACGGCTTTTGGGGGATGAGGTGCGTGTCCGTCAGGTTATCCTGAATGTCCTCAACAATGCTGTGAAGTATACCAAGACAGGCGGCGTGCAGCTGTTTGCGTATTATGATAAGGAGAAGGAAATGCTGACAGCCCGTGTCAAGGATACGGGAATCGGCATGAAAAAGGAGGCAATGGAGGAGCTTTTCAAGCCATTTCATCGCTTGGAGGAGTCAGCGAACCGCAAGATCGAGGGGACAGGGCTTGGTCTCAGCATTGTTAAGCAGATGGTCAAGAATATGGACGGGGAGGTCGAGGTAAAGAGCGTTTACGGGGAAGGCTCTGAGTTTACCGTTACTATGGTCCAGCCCGTGGTGGATGCCAAGGAGCTGGGGGATTTTTCAGCCATCATGGAGGGCGAGGCGGAGAAAGCCGCTAGACCCAAGAACTTTTTGTCTGCCCCCCATGCAAAGCTGCTGATTGTGGACGACAATCGAATGAATCTGGATGTGGCAGAGGGGCTTTTGCAGCCGACCAAGATTCGGGTTACCAAGGCAACCTCTGGGCGGGAGTGCATAGAATATCTGAGAAAGGCGCAGTTTGACCTTGTGTTTTTGGATCAGATGATGCCGGAGATGAGCGGAACGGAAACCCTTCAGCAGATTCGCAGGGAAGGACTGGCGCAGGAGGTTCCCATTATCATTTTGACTGCTGATGCTGTGGCTGGCATGAAGGAGCATTATTTGCAGCAGGGCTTTACGGATTATCTCTCAAAGCCTGTGCGTTACGCGGACTTGGAAAAGACCCTTTTGAAATACCTGCCTCCGAAATTGATTTCTAAAGAGGAGAACCGCATGGAAGAGCCTGCAAAAAAGCCTGTCATTCTCGTGGTGGACGATTCTGCGGAGCGGCTTGGAAAGATCAAGGAATTGCTGGGAGACCGCTATAAGGGGGTTTTTGTCAGAGATTCGGAAAAGGCGGAAAAGTATTTGGAAAAACATTCGGTTGATTATGTCCTGAGGAGGGAGAACGAATGAAATCCTATCAAGCCGTGAGTTATGAGATTGATGACATCGAGCAGGCAGTGGACGAGCTTTTGGTTCAGCTAAAGACTTTTTCCTTGCAAAGGAATACCTGCGGATTGGTGTTTTGCGATTATGATGTAGATACGGAGCTTTTGGCAAAACTCCTGAAGGAAAGGCTGGATTTTCCCGTAATGGGAATGACGGGGGTTGGCTTCCTGACCAATGAGGGATATTCGGAGCAATGCATATCTTTTCTGGTCATGACTGGCGATGATTGCGAGTTCAGCATGAAGATGACGGATCCCCTTGATTGCGATGCCGATATCGGGAAGCTGGCGGAAGCCTATCAGGATGCAGGAAAGGTGCTTTCTGGGAAGGAGAAGCTGATTTTCCTTTATGTGCCGCTTCTTTCCTTATTCAGTTGGGATATTGCGATCAACGCACTGAGCAAGGCTGTAGGCAATGTTCCTATCTTTGGGGGAGTTGCCGGAGATAGCTGGACATACACGAACTGCTCTGTTTTTTGCAATGGCATTGTTTCGTATGAGCGTGCTATTATGCTGCTGATCAGCGGCAATATCAAGCCAATCGTCAAGGTGGAACATTCCACGACACATGCGGAATCTTCCCGTCATGTTGTGACCAAGGCAAGGGGATATCTTGTTTATGAGGTCGACAACCGTCCCATGCTTGATTACCTGCAGGAGATGGGGCTTGCTTCCCCCAATGAAGATGTTACTTGGGATTTTTGCGGAACGCCCTTTCTTGTGAAACGGAAAATGCCAAACGGGGACAGCATGGAGGTGCTTCGCAGTGTTGGGCTTATCAACTACAAAAAGAAGTACTGCGGGTTCTTGTCAAAGGTGGAGGAAGGCGATGAAATCAACATGGAGCTGATCAGCAAGGAGGACATTGAGAGATCTGTCAAGGTCGCATTTGATGAGCTGCTTCAGGAGATAGCCTCGTCCGAGGATTACCGCTACAGCATGATTCTCTGTTCTTCCTGCGTCATGCGTTACTGCATGATTGTGGCAGACAAGAATATCGAGGGGAGTGCCTATGCCGGCAGGCTGCCGGAGGGGCTTTCTGTCCATGGGTATTATGGCTATGGGGAGATTTGCTCCACGGTGGGACGAGTGCCGGGGAAGTTCTACAATATCTTTACGCATGAAACCTTGGCAATGATAGCAATATGAGGACATAAAAAACGGGACTGTGCATTTTGCACAGTCCCGTTTTGGTGCTTTAAAATGGGTCCTGCATGATAAGGGCAAGACGGCGTTCCCTGTCATCTTCCCAGTAAATGTTGTAAGCACGGGTATTGGTAGCCTCTCCCCAGTTGTCGAGCATAACATCAAGGTACTCGTTGCCGTTTCGTGACAAGCGGGGGATCGGGCAGCCTGTGCAGGGCGCAGCCAGCCCGTGAAAGCGTTTGTAGCACGGCTGGCCTGCAAATGATTCGGAAAGCGTCTGCCGTATCGTTTGGTTAAAGTAGATGGGCATGTAGGTATCCTTGTCTATGACATAGATAAATTCCTGCATGTGATCCAAAATGGTCTTCAGATGATTGTTGGAGCTGCGCAGAATATCCTCCGTTGCACTGTCCATCAAAATATTTCCGAGGAGTACGGCAAAGATGTTGAGATCCTTGATCTCCTCCTCTGAAAAGGGACGAGGGCTGGCAGAGCTTTCAAATCCGATACAGCCAAGGTCTTCTGAGCCGTGTGTTATGATGCAATGGGCAAAGGACTTTGTATGGAGCTTTTCCGTGAGCTCCTGATAATTCTTGCCAAGCTCTGAGGTATCCTGGCAGATTGCCATGACACCGTAGGGCGTAGGCTTGTAATGGCTCAAGACCATCTTGTGATGTCCTTCGATGAGGGCGGAAATATCCTCCTCATGGTTTTCCTGCCGCAGGGAAACTCCCTTTGGGCTGGTCCACTCAAAGGCATTGACATACTGGTTGGTATCCTTGTGAAAGCGGTCGATGGACACGCGGTCAAGCTGGAACTGCTTTCCGAACAAGCCAATGCAGAGAGCAATCGTTGCATCGGGGTTGTTTGTTTCGTAAAGCAGAGTAAAGATGAATTCCAGCATGTTGTCCTTGAATGCCTTTTGCTGGATATCTGCCGTGTTTGCCGTATCTCTTGTGGAGGAGATGGCTGAATTTCCTATGAGGCTGGAATGATAGAAGCAGTAACGGTTTCTTCCTTGGGATTTTGCTTCGTAGAGTGCACGGTCGGCATGGGTGAAAAGTTCTTGGTAGCTGGTTCCATGCTCCGGAAAGACAGCCACACCTATGCTGACGGAAAAAGGAAGCTTGTCATTGTTGTTCTGATAACTGCGGTGCAGCGTCTTTAAGAGAGTACCGCACCGCTTCTTGAGGATCTCCATGGAGGGGAGATTGCGAAACAGAACCAAGAACTCATCGCCGCCAATGCGTCCAAGAATGTCTGTATGGCGGAACGTTTGCTTGATAGCCATGCTCATGTCTTTCAAGACACCATCGCCAAAGAGATGCCCAAAGGCATCGTTGATTGCCTTGAAGCCGTCCGCATCAACGATAATCATGGCATGCTTGGCAGAGGAAGCATCCGGTGAGCGAAGCATTCTCGCTACACGGCGTTCGCAGGCTCCCTTATTCAAGAAGCCTGTCAGGATATCGTGCTCTGCACTGTGTTCCAGCTTTATTTGCCAAAGCTGCTGCTTGTTGATGTTGCGAATACAGCCGAAAGCGTAGGTTGGGCCGTCTTTGGTATAGTAGGTCAAGAGACGCAGGTCGACCCAAAGGTAATCGCGGGTATGCCGGCGTTTTCTCAAGCGCATTTTCGTAACGCTGCGCCGTCTGGCTGTTTTGCGCGGCTTGTTGATCCAAAAGAGTGAATCAAGAAAATTCCAAAAAGGTTCCTTGTCGTCCGGATGGATCAGATTGTCCGTCAAAAGCGCTGAGGAAGCACTTGGTATGTACTGCGGGATATCATAAGGTGCATTTGTTGTTGGTTCTGTAAACTCTAAAGTATCGGTTTGCAGATCCCATCGAAAGTACAGCAAATGATCCATGTCCGTCAGCAATTTGTATACGTTATCGTTAAATTGTTTTGGGATGGTATCCACTTTGGTCAACATAAGATAGTCCTTCTTCTATAGATGTTCAAAATATTTTCGTTTAACTTCTTCACAATTTAGTATACAAGAAAATGTGAAGAACTTCAACAAAAAAACGGATAGAGTGTGAGCATTTGGGAAAATCTGTTTACGGGCGAAGCATGGCATAGTACAATGTTAGAAGTTTCAGGAAAAGGGGAGGAAGGAACGATGTTTTTTGACAGTCATATTCATACGGAGTTTTCGACGGACTCACAGATGAAGGCGCAGGATGCATTGAAGCAGGCGGAACGCTTGGGGCTGGGATTGGTTTTTACGGAGCATTTTGATGCCGGACTTATGACAGAAAAGGGGGAGATGGCATTTTCTGCTGAAGATTATTGGAAAATGTATGAACCTCTTCGGGGTGACTGCCTTCGCCTTGGTGTTGAGCTGGGGCTTACGCTTGATGCGAAGGAACAGAATTTGGCATTTATGGGACGCGCGCCGTTTGATTTTGTGATAGGCTCGATTCACCTGCTGGACGGAGCGGATATTTATTATCCTGATGTCTATGAAGGCAGGAAAAAAAAGGAATATTACCATGCGTATTTTGTGGCGATGGAGCAGAATCTTCGCCTGCATGGATACATTCATGTGCTTGGGCATATTGATTATATTGCAAGATATGCGACATTTGAAGATCCGGAACCTAGGTATGATGAGTTCCACGAGGAAATAGATGCCGTTCTGCGGGCAGCCATAGAGACGGATACCGTGATGGAGCTGAATACCAGACGCTTGGGGAAAAAATCTGCGCAGGAGGCGCTTTTGGATATTTACAAACGTTATCATGAGCTGGGCGGACGCTTCGTGACGATCGGCTCAGATGCGCATAGCGTGGAGGCAGTTGGAGCGCACTATGCTGTGGCAAGGGATATGGCAGAAGCCTGTGGATTGAGGATCGCCGCATTTCAGCAGGGGAAAATGGAGTTGGCATAAAGCTTGCAAATAAGGAGACATCCGCATCCACTGATAGATAACAGGTGAAGGTCTGCATTGTCTTTGCAATCGTATCCTTGCAGGAAGTGCGGAAAGATGGTAAAATATCAGTGTATGTTTAGATGAGGAGGTTTTGAGATGAAGAAGCATATCGTTACGGTAAACAAGCCTTCCATGCAGAGCACGGTCAAGAAGGGTGGCTGCGGTGAGTGCCAGGCATCGTGCCAGTCCGCTTGCAAGACGAGCTGCACGGTCGGCAATCAGGTTTGCGAGAAGTAATTGAGAAGGGCCTTCCCTTTTGCGGGAGGGCTTTTTTCATGTTCACATAGAGTTTGTCCGTATAGGAAGGAGCATGGGTGAATGAAAGCCAATATCCATAAGTTTGAGCAGAACGGGAGTTATATCTTGCTGGATGTCAACAGCGGTGCAGTGCATGTTATTGACAAGATGATTTATGACATGATGGATATCTTTGATGGCGGCAATGATGATGCTGTGGTGGAAAAGCTGTCAGGGGTCTATTCGGAGGAGGAGCTTCGCGAGGCATTGGAGGAGCTTCATGAGCTGATGAAAGAGGGCGGTCTTTTCGCTCCGGATATCGACGTTCCGCCAACATTCAAGCAAACAGGGCTGGTAAAGTCGCTTTGCCTGATGGTAGCGCAGGATTGCAACATGAGGTGCAAGTATTGCTTTGGGGACGGGGGCAGCTATGGCGGAGAGCGTGCTGTTATGAGTCCTGAGGTTGGAAAAGCGGCTGTTGATTATATCATTGCGCATTGCGGGCCCCGCAAGCATTGCGAGATCGATTTCTTTGGCGGGGAACCGCTGATGAACATGAAAACGGTCAAGGCTGTGACGGAGTATGTGCGCCAAAGGGAAAAGGAAACGGGCAAGGTGTTCAAGCTGACACTTACGACCAATGGGCTTTTGCTGAATGACGAAAATATTGCGTGGCTGAATGACAATAATATCTCGTTGGTCCTTTCTGTAGATGGGCGCAAGGAGGTTCATGACCGTATGCGTCCTGATGCAGGAGGAAATGGGACGTATGGCCGCATTATCAAGAACTTCAAGAAGGCTGTGGATTCGCGCGAGGGGAAAAACTACTACATGCGCGGTACCTACACGAAGGAGAACCTTGATTTCACGGAGGACGTGCTTTCGATGCATGATGCAGGCTTTGACGTGCTTTCTGTGGAGCCTGTAGTGCTGAAGGATCATCCGCTTGGCTTTACGGAGGCAGATCTGCCCCGCATTTACGAGGAATACGACCGTTTGACGGAAGCGTACATGAAGCGGCATCGGGAAGGCAGGGGCTTTTTCTTTTTCCATTTCAACATGGACTTGTCCAACGGGCCATGCGTGGCAAAGCGTTTGGCAGGGTGCGGTGCCGGCCATGAGTATTATGCCGTGGCGGAAAATGGTGACCTTTACCCGTGCCATCAGTTTGTCGGCAGGGAAGGCTATCGGCTGGGCAACGTGTTTGAGGGGGTACAGAACAAGGAACTGCCGCAGTATTTCAGGGAATCGCATGTGCTGAACAAGGAGAAGTGCAAGGACTGCTGGGCAAGATTCTTTTGCAGCGGCGGCTGCCATGCGAATGCAGACCTTTTCCACGGAGATATCCGCAAGCCTTATGAGATTGGCTGCGAAATCCAGAAAAAGCGTCTGGAATGCGCTATTTTGGTGCAGGCGCTCCTTGCTGCAGAGAAAATAGAGCAGGTGGAAGAAGGTACAGCAGACAAGTGAGGAAGCGGCAGGAAAAACGGCCGCTGTCCCCTTTCCTGTGTGCCGGAGGATCGCGGCTTTTGAAAAAGCTTCTGCATTTTGAATTTTTTGATAAATTTATTGACAATACTATCAGAGTTGTTGTAATATTAAGAATGTGAAAACTCAGTCTAGTGAGACGGTGTAAAAAGGTGTTTTCAGCCAAGCAGTGATGCTTTTGAAGCTTGACTTGAAATAGGATTCGGAGGGAAAACCTTCGGAAAACTTCACAAAATTTTAGGGGGTATTTTTCAATGGCAGTAAAAGTAGCGATCAATGGTTTTGGTCGTATCGGTCGTCTTGCATTCCGTCAGATGTTTGATGCAGAGGGTTATGAAGTTGTTGCAATCAACGACCTCACGAGCCCGAAGATGCTCGCTCATCTTCTCAAGTATGATTCTTCCCAGGGCAAGTACAAGTATGCAGACAAGGTTGAAGCTGGCGAGGATTCCATCACGGTAAATGGCAAGGAAATCAAGATTTATGCATGCGCGAAGGCTCAGGAGATTCCTTGGGGCAAGCATGATGTAGATGTTGTTCTCGAGTGCACGGGCTTCTATACTTCCAAGGAAAAGGCTTCGGCTCATCTTGAGGCAGGTGCAAAGAAGGTCGTTATTTCCGCACCGGCTGGCAATGACCTCCCGACGATTGTGTACAATGTTAACCACAAGACACTTACTACGGATGACAAGGTGATTTCCGCTGCTTCCTGCACGACGAACTGCCTTGCTCCGATGGCTAAGGCACTGAATGATCTCGCTCCAATCAAGAGCGGTATCATGGCTACGATTCACGCTTATACTGGCGACCAGATGACGCTTGATGGCCCGCAGCGCAAGGGTGACCTCCGCCGCAGCCGTGCAGCAGCTTGCAACATCGTTCCGAACTCCACGGGCGCAGCAAAGGCAATCGGCCTTGTTATTCCTGAACTGAAGGGCAAGCTCATCGGTGCTGCTCAGCGCGTCCCGACTCCGACGGGTTCCACGACGCTTCTCTTTGCTGTTGTTGACAAGGAAGTTACTGTGGATGAGGTTAATGCAGCTATGAAGGCTCAGGCTACGGAGTCCTTCGGCTACAACACGGACGAAATCGTTTCCAGCGATATCGTTGGCATGCGTTATGGCTCCCTCTTCGATGCAACGCAGACGATGGTTAGCCCGATCGGCAACGGCCAGACGCAGGTACAGGTTGTTTCCTGGTACGATAACGAGAACAGCTACACGAGCCAGATGGTTCGCACGATCAAGTACTTCGCTGAACTCAAGTAATTGATAACAGCATATTGAGTAACGATCTCTTGAGGTCCGGCCTTTCGTTTGGGCCGGGCCTTGTTTTGTTGCACTAGATAAAATGGAGGTTGAGAAAATGAATAAGAAAAGCCTGAAGGATATTGACGTAAAAGGCAAAAAGGTGTTTGTCCGCGTGGACTTCAATGTGCCAATGGACGAGAACCAGAACATCACCAATGACACGCGTATCGTTCGTGCGCTGCCTACGATTAACTATCTTTTGGAAAATGGCGCTGCGGTGATTCTCGCATGCCATCTCGGTCGCCCGACAGAAGCTCGTGAGCCGCAGTTCTCCACGAAGCCGATTCAGGCACGCCTTGCAGAGCTTTTGAAGAAGGAAGTCAAGTGGGCACCGGATTGCGTAGGACCTGAGGCAGAGAAGGCTGCGGCTGACTTGCAGGCTGGTGAAGTGCTTCTCCTTGAGAATCTTCGCTATCACAAAGCAGAGAAGAAGAACGATCCGGAGTTTGCAAAACAGCTTGCTGCTTTGGCTGATGTTGCCGTGGACGATGCATTCGGTGTTGCTCATCGCGGGCATGCTTCCAATGCAGGAGTTCCAAAGTATCTTGAGACTGTGGCAGGCTTCCTCATGGAGAAGGAAATTGACTATATCGGAAAGGCTCTTGAGAATCCGCAGCGTCCGTTTGTTGCAATTCTCGGCGGTGCAAAGGTTTCCGACAAGATCGGCGTTATTTCCAACTTGATCGAGAAGGTTGACACGATCATTATCGGCGGCGGTATGGCACATACCTTTGATGCAGCGAAGGGACTTCCTATCGGCAATTCCTTGTGCGAGCCTGACAAGTATGACCTTGCCCGTGACCTTTTGAAGAAGGCTGAGGAGAAGGGCGTAAAGGTAATCCTTCCGCTCGATGTCAAGGTTTCCAACATGTTCCCTGCAGATCCGAAATATGCAACGGAAGGGCAGACGAAGATTGTTCCGGTTGATCAGGTGGAAGATGGCTGGGAGGCACTGGATTCCGGCGATGAGACCTCCAAGGAGTATGTGAAGGCTCTTGAAGGCGCTAAGACTGTTGTTTGGAATGGTCCTATGGGCGTGTTCGAGTTTGATGATTTTGCAAGCGGCACGCTGGCTGTTGCAAAGGCTGTTGCCGAAGCTACGGAAAACGGTGCAGTTTCCATTGTTGGTGGCGGTGATTCCGTTGCAGCTCTCAAGAAGACTGGCTTGACGGAAAAGATTTCCCATGTATCCACGGGCGGCGGCGCAACGCTTGAGTTCTTGGAAGGCAAGGAAATGCCGGGCATTGCTGCGATTGCGGACAAATAAGATGATGTGCAGGGCGGAGCGGCGAGTGGCTCTCGTTGCTTCGTTTTGCGGGAAATAGTGCGATAGAGCTATAGGAGGAAATGGGAATGGCAAGAAAACCAATTATTGCAGGCAACTGGAAAATGAACAATACGATTGCGGCAGGCAAGAACCTCGTTCGTGGGCTTGCTCCGCTGGTCAAGGACAACAACGAGGTTGAGATTGTTGTTTGCCCGACTGCTACGGCATTGGCTGCGATTGCAGATGCTGCATGCGGGACGAATATCAAGGTTGGCGCACAGAACGTTCATTGGGAAAAGAGCGGTGCTTATACCGGCGAGATTTCCACGGATATGCTCAACGAGATCGGTGTAACGTATTGCGTGCTTGGGCATTCCGAAAGACGTGATTATTTTGGCGAAACGGATGAGGGCGTAAACAAGCGTGCCAAGGCAGCTTTTGCTGCAGGCATCACGCCGATCATTTGCTGCGGAGAGTCCCTTGAGGTTCGTGAGGCCGGCAAGTATATTGACCATGTTGTTGGGCAGATCAACGCTGCTTTGGAGGGCTTCCAGGCAGAGGAGGTTGCTCAGCTGGTTATTGCTTACGAGCCGATTTGGGCAATCGGGACGGGTAAGACGGCTACCTTTGAGCAGGCTGAGGAGGTCTGCAAGGCAATCCGTGAGGCAGTCGCAAAGAAATTCAATCAGGAAGCAGCAGATGCTATCCGTATCCAGTATGGCGGCAGCGTAAAGCCTGCTACGATCAAGGATCTCATGAAGCAGCCGAACGTGGATGGTGCTCTTGTTGGCGGTGCGTCCTTGAAGGCAAAGGATTTCAGCGCAATCGTCAATTTTTGATTTTTCGCAGATGATTCCCTAGGGGAGCCTTGCTCCCCTGTCATTCAGTTAGGAGTAGACATATGGCAAAACTCAAGAATGCGCCGGTAGCTCTTATCATCATGGACGGTTGCGGAATCGGCGATCCCGCAGATAAGAACAATGCTGTTCAGCTTGCTAAGACTCCGGTTCTCGATGGTCTTTTCAAGGACTACAAAAACAGCCAGCTGCAGGCATCCGGTGAGTATGTCGGATTGCCAGATGGGCAGATGGGGAATTCCGAGGTCGGACATACGAATATCGGTGCCGGCCGCATCATTTATCAGCAGCTTACCCGCATAACGCGCGATATCAGGAACGGGGACTTCTTCAAGAATGAAGCGTTTCTTTCTATCGTGAACGGTATCAAGGCAGCAAACGGCGCGCTTCATCTGATGGGGCTTGTTTCGCCGGGCGGTGTGCATAGCCATTGCGACCATCTCTATGCTCTTTTGGAGCTGGCAAAGAGAAATGGCATTGCAGAGGTTTACGTTCATGCATTCCTCGATGGCCGTGACGTTCCGCCAAAGAGTGCGCAGGCATATCTCGAAGAGCTTGAAGCGAAATGCAAGGAGATTGGCGTTGGCAAGATTGCTACGGTCAGCGGCCGTTATTATGCAATGGATCGCGACAAGCGCTGGGAGCGTGAGGTAAAGGCCTATGAGGCGTTGGCTCATGCGGAGGGTGTCAGTGCGGACTCGGCAGTGGAAGGCCTTCTTGCGAGTTATGCAGATACGACGGAAAAGCCAGAGGGTGTTACGGATGAGTTCGTGATTCCTTTCGTGGTCAAGGGATATGAAGGCATGAAGAATGGTGATGGCGCTATCTTCTTCAACTTCCGTCCAGACCGTGCCCGCCAGATGACGCATGCCTTTACGGATGAGGTCTTTGACGGCTTCGAGCGTGACGAGAACCTCAAAATACCGTTTGCTACGTTCTCCCAGTATGAGGACGGCATGAACGTAGAGGTTGCATTCCCTCCGGAGTCCATAGACAACACGCTTGGCGAAGTTATCCAAAATCAGGGAATGACGCAGCTTCGCATTGCCGAGACAGAGAAGTATGCACATGTTACGTTCTTCTTCAACGGCGGTGTCGAGACATCCTACGAGGGTGAGGAGCGTATCCTTGTTAACTCGCCAAAGGTTGCTACTTACGACTTGCAGCCAGAGATGAGTGCTGTCGAGGTTACGGACAAGGTCGTTGAGGCAATCAAGTCAGGTAAGTTCGATTTCATCATTTTGAATTATGCAAACTGTGACATGGTAGGGCATACGGGGGTATTCCCTGCCGTCATCAAGGCGGTAGAAACGGTGGATACCTGCGTTGGACGCTGCGTGGAAGCAATTCGTGAGATGGGCGGCGAGGTTTGCATTACGGCAGATCACGGAAATGCAGACAAGATGATGGATTATGAAAACAATCAGCCGTTTACGAAGCATACAACAAATCCAGTTCCGTTCATCGTTGTTTCCGATCGCGTGAAGTCTGTCGGCGACGGGGCTCTTTGCGATATCGCTCCAACCCTCTTGACTCTTGCGGGTGTGGAGATTCCAAAGGAAATGACGGGAAAGAATCTCGTTGAATTTTGATTAGAGAGGTACCCTTTACAGGTGCAGGATGGGAGCTTTCTTTATGAAGCAGAAGAGGGGATATCCCCTTGCTAGCACTTCCGCTTCATGGGGCGGCTCTTGAGTAGTTATATAAATTTAGAAAAGAGAGGAATACGAACAATGATTGCTTATTCACAAAAAGTGGAAGACATGGCATGCGTAGCGCAGGAAGTACATCATGGCGCAGCTCCGATCCCAGAGGAAGGCAAGTGGGTAAAATCCAAGAATGTGCAGGATATCAGCGGTCTTACGCACGGTATTGGCTGGTGCGCTCCTCAGCAGGGTGCCTGCAAGCTGACCTTGAATGTCAAGGACGGCATTATTCAGGAGGCTCTTGTTGAAACGATCGGATGCTCCGGCATGACTCATTCCGCAGCTATGGCAGCTGAGATCCTTCCAGGACTTACAGTTTTGGAAGCACT
This sequence comes from uncultured Selenomonadaceae bacterium, assembly GCA_937902665.1. Taxonomy (GTDB): domain Bacteria; phylum Bacillota; class Negativicutes; order Selenomonadales; family Selenomonadaceae; genus CALELM01. Next base: position 45,695 of record CALELM010000101.1, on the reverse strand, counting down.
GAACACGGACCTTGTGTGCGATGCTATCAATACGGCAATGCGCGAGCTCTTCCTGCAGATTGCTTATGGCCGCAGCCAGACGGCATTCTCTGATGATGGCTTGCCAATCGGTGCAGGCCTTGACGATCTTGGCAAGGGACTCCGCAGCCAGACGGGTACGCTCTACAGCACGCTGAAGAAAGGTCCTCGTTATCTCGAACTCGCTGAGGGTTATGTTACGAAGCTCGGCCTTGACAAGGAAGGCCGTGTCATTGGTTATGAGGTCGTTCAGCTTGGCAAAGTCATGGAAGCTGTTCGCAAGGGCAAGGATGCAAACGAGGCAATCAAGTCCAACACGAGCACAAAGGGTCGTTTCGCTGATGCTGTCAAGACGATTGATCCGCGCGAAGAGTAATTTTGCGTTTGCCGTGAAACTAGAGATAACAGGAAGGAATGAATAGAATGTCATTATTCGAAGGCTATGAACGCCGTATTGATAAAATCAATGAGGTTTGCAAGCAGTATGGTATTGCTTCCATCGAGGATGCAAAGAAGATTTGCGATGAAAAGGGTATCGATCCTGCCAAAATCGTAAAGGATCTCCAGCCCATCGCATTCGAGAATGCTGCATGGGCTTACACGCTGGGTGCTGCTATTGCAATCAAGAAGAACTGCACGAAGGCTGTTGATGCCGCAAAGGCAATCGGTGAAGGCTTGCAGGCTTTCTGTGTTCCGGGTTCTGTTGCAGATCACCGCAAGGTTGGTCTGGGCCATGGAAACCTTGCTGCTATGCTTCTTTCCGAGGAAGCAGAATGCTTTGCATTCCTTGCAGGCCATGAGTCCTTTGCCGCTGCTGAGGGAGCTATCGGTATTGCGCAGACAGCAAACAAGGTTCGCAAGAATCCTTTGCGTGTTATCCTGAACGGTCTCGGAAAGGATGCTGCCCAAATTATCAGCCGCATCAATGGATTCACTTATGTTTGCACGGACTATGACTACAAGAAGAACGAGGTCAACGTTGTTGAGGAAATCAAGTATTCCGATGGTGTCCGTTCCAACGTTCGTTGCTATGGTGCTGATTCCGTGCAGGAAGGCGTTGCTATCATGCACAAGGAAGGCGTTGATATTTCTATCACGGGCAATTCCACGAACCCGACTCGCTTCCAGCATCCAGTGGCAGGCTGCTACAAGAAGGAGTGCATCGAGCAGGGCAAGAAGTATTTCTCCGTTGCGTCCGGCGGCGGTACGGGACGTACCCTGCATCCTGACAACATGGCAGCAGGCCCGGCTTCCTATGGTATGACGGACACGATGGGACGTATGCATTCCGATGCGCAGTTCGCAGGCTCTTCCTCTGTTCCGGCTCACGTTGACATGATGGGACTTATCGGTGCAGGAAACAATCCGATGGTTGGCATGTCTGTTGCTGTGGCAGTTGCAGTTCAGGAAGCTATGGCAAAATAAAGTATTGTTTTCATGGTAAGAAAAGCTCCCGACACTTTGCTGTCAGGAGCTTTTTTATTGAAATCTTTTTATGTTTGCAAGGATTTTCGCTGTATATGGAGAATTTCAAAAGAAAGATGGATTTTGTTTTTACGATGAGATTAACTGACATGGCTTTTCTCGTGGCTTTTGCTCTCTGTCGATGAATCCGCCCAAAGGTGTTTTGGGGAGAGAAAATCATGTCGCAGAATGGAGGCGGCCGTATGGCTATTCTGGGATTTGATGTGGGTTACAAGAAAATAAGATATGCCGTCGTGGAGGATGATGGCTGCATCTCAGGGGAAGGCGCTTTTTCTACTCCGGACAGTTTGCGGGATTTTTATCAGTGCATTTCTGATCTTTCCAGCGAAATTGTCGGGCAGTATGATATTTGCGGGGCTGGGTTCAGTCTTCCCGGTGCCGTGGATAACAAAACGGGATTTGTCAGTGGGCGTACGGCAATATCTTATCTTCATGGGTTCAACATCAGAAGGGATCTGCAAAACCTATTGCTCCTTCCTGTAGTCATGGAGAATGCGGCGAATTGTGCAGCACTTGGCGAGGCTTGGGCAGGTGCCGGCATGGATTATCAGGACATGGTCTATCTTTCTGTGGGGCATGGGATTGGCGGTGCCATGGTGAAGAACAAGCAGGTGATTGCAGGCGTTCATCGGTATGGCGGAGGATTTGGCTATGCTGTCATGAATGAGGAGGGGGAGACTCTTGACGAGGTGGCATCTCCGTTTGCTGTGGCGGGCAAGCTTTCCCTGAAGAAAGGGTTGCCTGAGAATGCTATCAGCAGTCATCAAGCTTTTGAGATGATGGAGGCGGGAGACCATGATGCCATGGAAGCCATTGAATCAATGTATGGATATTTGGCGCAGGCCATATACAATGTCCAGTATACCTATGATCCCGAGGTTTTTGTTATTGGCGGTGCTGTAACGGCACGGCAGGATTTTGTGGAGAATATCCGAAGGCATTTGGAAAGGCTGTGCAGGAGACGCAGGGCGACTTCACTGATACCAAACGTTGTTGCCTGTGATTCGGAGCTAGATTCGACACTTTTGGGTTTGGTGTCGAACTTTATGATGGTTATGGAATCATGAGAAGGTTTGGAAAATTTTCTGTATATTGTGGGTGTTTTGTTTACTTGCAGGTTTAAACAGTGTAAAATAAATTATGAATAGATCAACAGAGGAGGATATGTATGCTGAAAAAGACTAAAATTGTTTGCACGCAGGGGCCCTCTACGGAGAAGCCGGGTGTGCTGGATGCATTGATAGCAAATGGCATGAACTGCGCGCGGTTCAACTTTTCGCATGGGAATCATGAGGAGCATCTCAGGCGCATGAACATGGTTCGGGAAGCAGCAAAAAAAGCCGGTAAGGTGATATCCCTCATTCTTGATACGAAGGGTCCTGAGATGCGACTGGGAGAATTCAAGGATGGCTCGGTCATGCTGGAAAAGGGAGAGAAGTTTACACTGACGCAGGCAGATGACTTGGGGGATGTAACGCATGTATCTGTCAGCCACAAGGGGCTTTATACGGAAGTAAAGCCGGGCGATACGCTGCTTCTGTCCGATGGGTTGGTGGCGTTGAAGGTGGATGCCATTGCGGGAAAGGATATCGTGACAACGATTCAGAACAGCGGCAAGATGAGTACGCGAAAAAGAGTTGCCGCTCCCGGCGTTCCGCTTGGGCTTCCGCCTGTTTCAGAGCAGGACGCAAGAGATATTGCTTTTGGCTGTCAGCAGGGGATGGATTTCGTTGCGGCATCTTTTATCCAGCGGCCGGAGGATGTTTTGGCGATCCGCAAGCTGATCGAGGAGAATGGCGGACACATGGAAATCCTTCCGAAGATTGAGAATTTGGAGGGAGTCAAGAATTTTGATGCAATCCTTGAGGTGTCTGACGGTATCATGGTGGCGCGCGGCGATCTTGGCGTGGAGGTGCCGGCAGAGGATGTTCCTCTCATCCAGAAGGAGATTATCAAGAAGTGCAACAAGGCAGGCAAGCCGGTTATCGTTGCAACGCAAATGCTGGAATCCATGACGGATAATCCGCGCCCGACCCGTGCGGAGGTTTCTGATGTGGGAAATGCGATCCTTGACGGAACGGATGCCATTATGCTTTCGGGTGAGACGGCATCCGGCAATTATCCTGCAGAGGCAGTGGCTACGATGAATCGCATTGCGCAGCGTATGGAAGCATCTCTTGCCTACAAGAGCCTTTTTGTGGAGCAGGGCTTTGAACATTCCAAGTCCCGCACGCGCGCTGTGGCTCATGCAACGGTACAGATGGCTTACGAGCTGGAGGCGGCAGCTATCATTACGCCTACGGAGTCCGGCTATACGACGGAGGTCGTGTCCAAGTACCGCCCGAAGGCTGCGATTCTGGCATATACGCCAGACGAGAGAGTGCTTCGCAAGATGAATCTTCGTTGGGGTGTTTATCCTATTCTGGGTGAGAAATGGAGCAATGTGCATGAGATGATCTCCAGCGCAACGGAAGCGGCTCTGGACAAAGGGTACCTGAAAAAAGGTGATTGCACGATTATTACCTCCGGAATCAAGGTAAGTGAGCATAATTCCAATGCGATTCGGGTCTATTCCATTTGATGGCATAAGGGTGCAATGAGCGGCTGCTGTGCGTTTGCGCAGTGGCTGCTTTTTTCAGTTTTTGCTGTTGCGATATGGAGAATTTGCAAGCGTTGCCTAAAAATAGAGATTTTCGAGGAATTTCCCAAAAGAAAGAAGGGAATTTTAGTTCTGTGTCGAATTTTATTTACTGGGCGTAATTATGTCCAAATTTGATATTCAATCGAAGATGGCAGTGAACCTGCTGTCGTCGGAGGAGGAATATGAGGGAGTTCTTGTTGCTGGTTGCCAAGCCTTTGGGAATAGGTCTTGCGGCTTGTGCCTTGATGGTTTTTGCCACGCTCCTTGCGAGGGGGGAAGGTGGACTGATTGGGGCATTGCTTTTGGGCTATTTTACGGGGGCGATTTACCTTTGGACGCTGGTTTATCGCACTTGGAGAAGTGCGGGGCTGTCTGCTGGCGGTGCGAAAAAGCAAATGCTTTGGGGATTGGTTTTGCGATTGTCTGCGCTTTTTGCAGTGCTTTTTGCAGCCATTCATATTTCTGTGCAGGTTTTTAGCATGACGGCGTTCGGTTTTCTTCTCTTTTATGTGCTTTTCATGGTGTTTATGGCGAAGGCAAGCAGGGACAGGAACGGTTCCGGGGACAGCTGAGAGGCTGCAAAAAGTAAAGGAGGTAGAGGTTTATGCATGAAATCGGTGTTCGTGAAGTAGTGCAGTTTGCCGGCTTGACCTTCAACTGGGAGACCTTGGTTATGACTTGGATTACGATGGCTGTCGTTATCCTCATCGCTGTTTTGGCGACGCGCAACCTGAAGATGGTGCCGTCCGGATGGCAGAATGTGGTGGAGATGGTGATCGAAGGTCTGCATTCGCAGATCGATGTGACAATGGGAAAGCGTGGGCGATTGCTTGCACCGCTCATTATTTCGCTGTTCCTGTTCTTGCTGATATCCAACTGGCTGGGACTTATCCCAACGATGGCATCGCCGACAAATGACTTGAACACCACGCTGGGGCTTGCCCTTTTGGTCATTGTCATGGTTCATGTGCTGGGACTCTATTACAAGGGTGGGCATTATATTGCGCATTTCTTCCAGCCAGTGCCGGTTTTCGTGATCATCAATGCGATCGAGGAGGTTGCAAAGCCGATTACGCTGGCATTCCGTTTATTCGGCAATATCCTTGCAGGTGAGATTCTCATCATTATCCTGCTGAAGCTTATGCCGATTTGGATGCCGGTTCCGTCAGTAATTTGGCTGGCGTTCAGTATCTTCATTGGCGGAGTGCAGGCATTTATTTTCACGATGCTTTCGATGGCATATCTTTCGAATGCGGTGAAGGACGCAGACGAGGAGTAAGGGAAGCAGCTTAAAAAATCTTAATGAACATTTGAGGAGGATTATTTCATGGAAAATGCAATTATGGTAGCAGCCGCTTTGATCGGCGCAGGTATCACGATGGGACTCGCAGCAATTGGTGCAGGTATCGGCGATGGTCTTGTAACGAGCCGCTTCATTGAAGGTATCACCCGCCAGCCGGAGGCAAAGAGCACGCTCTTTACGAATACGTTGATCTCTGTTGGTCTCATCGAGTCCATGGCGATCATTGCAACCGTTGTTGCGCTCATCATGCTCTATGCAAACCCGCTTATCAAGTAATCTTGTTTTTCGTAAGTATGAGAAAAGGGGGCATAGGAATTGATAGAAATTAATGCGACACTTTGTGCGCAGATCCTGAACTTCCTGATCCTCGTCGTTCTCCTGCGGGCGTTCGCTTACAAGCCAGTGGTAAATATGCTGAAGGCGCGTGAGGACAAGATTGCGGAAAGCCTTGAGAAGGCAGATGCTGATCGTGATGCTGCAAAGAAGGCGCTTGCTGAATATCAGGATAAGCTGACTGCAGCGCAGGCAAAAGCGCAGGAGATTATTGACAAGGCTGAAAAGCTTGCTCGCGATGAGCATGATGCAAGCATTCAGGAAACAAAACATGAAATCGAGCAGATGAAGAAGGCGGCGCAGGAGGAAATCCAGCGTGAGCGCGCGAGAGCCGTTGAGCAGCTCAAGGGAGAGGTCGTTGCACTGTCGATGGCCGCAGCAGGCAAGATTATTGCAAAGAATATCGATGCCGGCGAAAACGAGCAGCTGATTGGTGAATTCATCGAACAGCTCGATAAGGACAAGATTGGTGATCTGCCATGCTAAATCTACAGCTTGCACGCAAATATTCCACGGCGATCTTTGAGATTGCACAGGAGGATCAAAAGCTGGAGGAATACGGCAAGGAACTTGCGGATATTTGCAAGGACTTGTTTTCGGTGCCGGGAGCAAAGGAATTTTTCCAGAACCCGCAGGTGCAGCCGAAGGCAAAGAAGGAGCTTCTGAAAAAGCTTTTCGAGAAGGAGCTTTCTGCGACCGTATACCATTTCCTGCTGCTTTTGGTCGATAAGCGCCGCATGGGACTGCTGGAGGCTATCGAAGCAGAGTACCGTGCACTTTCCAACAAGGCACAGGGTATCGTTATCGCTGATGTTACAACAGCGCAGAAGATGACTGGCAGCCAGCAGGAGAAACTGAAGGCGAAGCTCGTGAGCGTCACGGGCAAGAAGGTACAGCTCCGCATGCACATGGATGAGAAGATCATCGGCGGCGTAGTCGTCCGTATCGGGGACAAGCGCATCGATGGCAGTGTGCAGGGCCGTCTCGCAGCTCTTTCCAAAGAACTGATGGCAAACAAGTGAAATTGGGGTGACAGCGAAGTATGAAAATGAATCCGGAAGAAATCACTGCCATCATCAAGGAACAGATTAAGAATTACAATGTTGATCTGAACGTTGATGACGTTGGCACGGTTATCGAAATCGGTGATGGTATCGCCCATGTGCATGGGCTGGACAAGGCAATGGCTGGAGAGCTTCTTGATTTCGGTAACGATATATATGGTTTGGTCCTGAACCTTGAGCAGGACAATGTTGGTGCCGTTATCCTTGGTAGGGATTCGGAGATCAAGGAAGGAGATACCGTTAAGCGCACGGGCAGGATCATGCAGGTGCCGGTTGGCGAAGCCATGATCGGACGTGTCGTAGATGCGCTTGGCCGTCCAATCGATGGCAAGGGCCCTATCAATACGACAGAGTCCCGCCCAATCGAGTTCAAGGCTCCGGGAATTGCTGACCGCAAGTCCGTTCACGAGCCTTTGCAGACAGGCTTGAAGGCAATCGATGCCCTCGTTCCTATCGGACGCGGACAGCGTGAGCTTATCATCGGCGACCGTGGCACAGGAAAGACGGCGATTGCCGTTGATACAATCCTGAACCAGAAGGGGCAGAACTGTATTTGTGTTTATGTGGCAATCGGCCAAAAGGCATCTACGGTAGCCCGTGTAGTAAAGACATTGGAGGACAATGGTGCTATGGAGTATTCCATTGTCGTGGCTGCAACAGCTGCCGACAGTGCGCCTCTCCAGTATCTTGCGCCGTATGCAGGCGTATCCATGGCTGAGTACTTCATGTACAAGGGTGGGCACTGCCTGTGCATTTATGACGATTTGACGAAGCATGCTGCTGCTTATCGTGCAATGTCCTTGCTCCTGCGCAGGCCGCCGGGACGTGAGGCATATCCGGGCGATGTGTTTTATTTGCACTCCCGCTTGCTGGAACGTGCGGCAAAGCTTTCCGACGATTTGGGGGCTGGTTCCATCACGGCACTGCCGGTCATTGAAACTCTGGCAGGTGACCTTTCTGCTTATATTCCGACCAATGTTATTTCCATCACGGATGGTCAGATCATGCTGGAAACGGGTGCCTTCAATTCAGGTATTCGTCCGGCTATCAATGTCGGCCTTTCGGTATCCCGTGTTGGTGGTTCCGCCCAGATCAAGGCAATGAAGCAGGTAGCAGGAACCATGCGTCTGGATTTGGCGCAGTACCGTGAGCTTGCGGCATTTGCCCAGTTTGCATCTGACCTTGACAAGTCCACGAAGGCACAGCTTGACCGCGGTGCCCGCATGGTTGAGACCTTGAAGCAGGCACAGTATTCGCCGCTTTCCGTTGAGGATCAGGTCCTCGTTATCTTTACGGCAGTTCGCGGCTTCCTCGTTGATATTCCAGTGGATAAGGTGGTTGTGTTCCAGAACGATTTCGTGAAGTTCATGCATGCACAGCATCCAGAGATCGGACAGAAGATCGCAGACCAGAAGAAGCTGGATGATGCACTGGAAGCAGAGATTTCCAAGGCAATTGAGGAGTTCAAGGAAACCGTGACCTACAAAATGGCATAAGGGCAGCGAGGTGATTCAATTTGGCTAGTTTACAGGATATACGCAGGCGTATCAAGAGCGTAAAAAGTATCCAGCAAATCACGAACGCAATGAACATGGTTGCAACGTCCCGCTTGCGCCGCGCAAAGGAAGCAGCCATTGCCAATAAGCCTTATGCGGAAAAGGTAGCCCATGTGGTACAGGATATTGCGGCAAATGCCGGTGATTTCACCCATCCGCTTTTGGAGGTCCATGAGGAGGGGCAGACCTTGTTCCTCGTCTTGGCGGCGGACAAGGGACTGGCAGGTGCCTATTCGAGCAATGCGTTCAAGGAGACCAAGGCGCATATCGAAAGCAAGGAAAAGACGCAGCTTGTGACGGTAGGCCGCAAAGCGAGAGACCATTTCAAGAATCGCGGCTATCGGATCGTGAAGGATTACATCGGTATCAGTGAGCGTCCGCGCTATGAGGATGCTCAGAAGATTGCCACTGACATCATACAGCGGTTTGAGACGGGAGAGATCAAGGAAGTCCGTATGATATATACTCGTTTCGTTTCGGCTATTTCCTGTGTGGCGGAGTCCGTAAAGCTCCTGCCGTTTGAGAGTGCAGGAAAAGAGTCGCAGGGACCGCATGCGGAATATATCTATGAGCCTTCCGCCGAGGAAGTTTTGGGATATCTTCTTCCGCAGTACATTGTCACGACAATCTATGCGGCACTTTTGCAGTCCGCGGCAAGTGAGCTGAGTTCCCGCATGAATGCAATGAGCAACGCAACGGATAACGCTGAGGAGCTTATTGGAACGCTCGATCTGTACTACAACAAGGTACGTCAGGCTGGCATTACCCGCGAGATCACGGAAATCGTGGGCGGCGCAGAGGCGTTGAAATAGTGGCAAGAAGGAGGTTTACCATTGGCAAAGGGTAAAGTTGTGCAGGTTATTGGACCTGTCGTAGATATTGAGTTTCCCGCAGGCGAGTTGCCGGAAATTCTGAACGCAATTACTATCAAGGGCAAGGCGGATGCAGTGGAAATCGATTTGGTGGTCGAGGTCATGCAGCATCTGGGCGACAGCGTAACACGCTGTATTGCCATGAGCTCTACAGATGGTCTTATGCGCGGTATGGATGCAGAGGACACGGGGGCTCCTATCAAGGTTCCCGTTGGCGAGGAGTGCCTTGGCCGCGTATTCAACATTCTTGGTCAGACAGTTGACAAGAATCCTGCTCCGGTTGGGAACAAAGAGTCGTGGTCGATTCATCGTCCTGCTCCGAAGTTTGATGAGCAGGAGACTTCCACGCAGATTTTGGAAACGGGAATCAAGGTCGTTGACCTGATTGCTCCGTATTCTCGTGGTGGTAAAATCGGTTTGTTTGGCGGTGCTGGCGTTGGCAAGACAGTTCTTATCATGGAGCTGATTCACAATATTGCAACGGAGCATGGCGGATATTCCGTGTTCGCAGGTGTCGGAGAGCGTACCCGTGAGGGAAATGACCTTTGGAACGAGATGACGGAATCCGGCGTTATCGACAAGACGGCTCTGGTCTATGGCCAGATGAATGAGCCGCCCGGAGCGCGTATGCGAGTTGCCTTGACCGGTCTTACGATGGCAGAGTATTTCCGTGATGTGCAGGGACAGGACGTGCTGCTCTTCATTGACAACATTTTCCGTTTCATTCAGGCAGGCTCGGAGGTTTCGGCATTGCTTGGCCGTATGCCTTCTGCCGTTGGTTATCAGCCAACGCTGTCCACGGATATCGGTGGCCTGCAGGAACGTATTACTTCCACGAAGAAGGGGTCTATCACTTCGGTACAGGCCGTTTATGTGCCTGCCGATGACCTTACGGACCCAGCGCCGGCAGGAACGTTCACCCATCTTGATGCGACGACCGTTCTTTCCCGTCAGATTGCGGAGCTTGGCATTTATCCTGCCGTTGACCCGCTGGATTCGACATCTCGAATCCTTGATCCGCATGTCATTGGCGAGGAGCATTACCAAGTGGCTCGCGGTGTGCAGGCTGTTCTCCAGAAGTATAAGGAATTGCAGGATATCATCGCAATCCTTGGTATGGAGGAGCTTTCAGACGAGGACCGCTTGACGGTATCCCGTGCCCGCAAGATCCAGCGTTTCCTTTCCCAGCCGTTTGCAGTGGCAGAGGTATTTACGGGATCGCCGGGCAAGTATGTTCCGCTCAAGGATACGATTCGTGGTTTCAAAGAAATTCTGGAAGGAAAATACGATGAACTCCCGGAGGCTGCTTTCTACATGGTAGGAAACATCGACGAGGTTATCGAAAAAGCGAAGAAGCTCAAAGAGGAGGAATAATCCATGGCTACAATCCAGCTAGAGATTGTCTCTCCTGACAAGGTTGTTTATCAGAAGGATATCGGAATGCTCATCGTCCGTTCCACGGGCGGGGAGCTGGGTATTCTGCCGCATCATGCACCGTTGGTTACAGGGCTGATACCGCATGTCATGCGGGTGAAGCTTGGCGGAGATGCCGAAGAGCAGCTCATTGCAGTAGCAGGCGGCTTCATGGAGGTAACGCCGGAGAAGATTACCGTTCTTGCCAGTGCGGCGGAGCAGCCGGTGGATATTGATGTCAATCGTGCCAAGCAGGCGTACCAACGTGCAAAGGAGCGTATCGGTCTTTTCCATCAAGGGACACCGGAAGGAAAGGACATTGATATGGCTCGTGCAGAGGCTGCACTGAAAAGAGCAATGGCTCGCTTGAATGCGGCTGGCACGGGTTTTGATGCTTAAAGTTTTTAGGAAAAAGAACGAGTCCTTGCGCGGCTTTGCCGGGCGGGGGCTCGTTTTTGCAAAAGGAAGAGAGGAGCAATGGTCATGAAGGCATTGGTGCTTATGGCAAATGGTTTTGAGGAAGTGGAGTGCATTACGCAGGTGGATTTTTTGCGGCGTGCAGGTATTGAGGTGACGACGGCATCCATTCACGAGGAAAGAATGGTAGAGGGCGGGCATCGAATCAGCGTCAAGGCAGATGCGCTCTTGAAGGATGTGAATGAGGACGAATATGATATCGCAGTTCTTCCGGGCGGTGGTGTCGGCATGCAGAACCTAAAGTCGTCGGAAGCCGTTGCAAGCCTTTTAAAGAAATTCTATCAAGAGGAAAAATGGGTTGCTGCCATCTGTGCTTCGCCGGTCATTTTTGGCGGACTAGGGTTTTTAAAGGGACGCAGGTGTGTCTGCTATCCGGGCATGGAGGATGGGCTTGCCGGAGGAATCTCGGTTTCGGATCCCGTTGTGGTTGATGGCAAGGTTATTACCTCCAAGGGACCGGCAACTTCGCTCTTGTTTGCGCTCAAGATGATTGAGGTGCTTTGCGGAAAGGATGCAGCCGACAAGGTGGCGGCTGATGCGCAATACAGCAAGTGAGGAATAAAGAACGACCGTATCGGAGGCTTTTGCTCTGATACGGTCGTTCTTTTTAGGTATTCTTATGCAAAAAATTCGTGGTAGCAGCTGACGAGGAACAGCACGATGGAAACCATAAGGGTAACGAAGCTGGCCCTGTTCACAAGCTGCAGCTGGTTTTCGTCCAGCTTGGCATGGCGCCCTGCGTAGGTAAGCCCGAGGGCAGCGGTGAGGCAGAGGTACATGATGCGCTTCATGTTATCGAAGTGCTCCCAGCTGACGCAGAGAATGAAAAGCGTAAAGACTATGATAAAGAGCAGGACATAATCCTTTCCTACGGGTTTTTCCTTTTTCTTTTCGGTTGGTTCTTCCTTGGGGTGTATTTTGTTTTGAAGCTTTTTGTATTGTTTCGACATAAATTTTCCTCCCAGTGTTTTTCCTAGGGATATTATTTCATAAGATGCCGAGGGTTTCAAGTATTTTCTGTTGCGGATTTCTTTTATGGCGCAGTGCGTTGCACTTTGGCTGCGGGGAAGTTTAGGTGAAAAAGAAATTTTGTTATAACGAAGCTAAGATGTCCCCTTCTTCAACAGCTTGCTGTAAGTGGGGGAAGCCAAATTTTAACAAGCGGTGAGCATATCTCCCGCTTCGTTGAAACGCAAATTGGAGGGAAAATGCTTATGGCATTTTCTTGAACAATGGCGTTATAACGAAGCTAAAGATGTCCCCTTCTTCAACAGCTTGCTGTAAGTGGGGGACATCAAATTTTAACAAGCAGCGAGCATATCTCCGGCTTCGTTGAAACGCTGTCAAGGAAGAAAATGCTTGTTTGCATTTTCTTGATTGAGGGCGTTATAATGAAAAGGGAACGGATATACAGAATAAAGAATGAATCAGATAAAATAGGACGTGACAATCATGATGGATCGAAAGCTGCAGAAGGAGCTTGCAGAAATACTGGAAGGTTTACTTGAGAACTTTTAATTATTTGTAAATGGAGGTGATACCCATGGGCAAGCTTGATAGTGAAACAATAGAGTATGTGAAGCGTCCAGAGGTATTCGCTGATCTGTTTAATGCATTGATGTACGATGGAGATACTGTTATTAAACCCGAAAACTTAAGAGAACTGGATACAAGAGCGATTGTGCACCCTTTTGGAAAAGATGGCGTGATGCGGCCGGAAAACAAATCCCGAGATATTCTTAAGCAGATGGTTCTTATGGAAGATGGTAAAGTTGCATATGCCGTGGTTCTTGGCGTAGAAAACCAGTTAAAAATTCATTACGCAATGCCTGTGCGAAACATGTTGTATGATGCAATCAACTATTCTGCACAGGTGAAAGAAATTGCAAAGGAGCATCGCAAGAATGAAGATGCGATGACCAGTGAAGAATTTCTTTCAGGCTTGAAAGATGAAGATCGCTTGCAACCAGTTATTACGCTTGTCCTGTACTTTGGCCAGGACAAATGGGTGCGGCCGTATTCAGTTCATGATATGCTGAACACGGATGATGCAAGAATACTTAAGTACGTTCCTGATTACAAGATGAATTTGATTTCACCTGTGTCCATGACAGGGGAGGACTTGGAAAAATATAACGAAGCTAAAGATGTCCCCTTCTTCAACAGCTTGCTGTAAGTGGGGGAAGCCAAATTTTAACAAGCGGTGAGCATATCTCCCGCTTCGTTGAAACGCAAATTGGAGGGAAAATGCTTATGGCATTTTCTTGAACAATGGCGTTATAAATCTGATTTTAAAGAACTGGCGGCGTTTATAAGATGCGCACATGATAAAGATGCAATGCAGAAACTGATTGACAGTAATGAGAAGTTTAAGCACATGGATCGTTTAACTGCGAGCATTGCAAATGAGTGTACGAATTCAAAATTAGACCTTGTGGTTAATGGGGAAGGAGAGATAGATATGTGTGTAGCAATTGCTGGAATTAGGCAAGATGGTGTTATGGAAGGCGAAGCTAGAGGCAAAGAAAAGAAAGCGAAAGAAATTGCAATCAGGCTTTATGAGCAAGGCATGGAAGTTTCTCTTATTGCAAACGTAGTTGGTGAAGCCGTAGAATTGGTGAGAACATGGGTTGGTGTACAGCCTGCTTAAAATGTCCGCAAGAAGTGGAGCGGAAGGGAATTTCATAAGGATGTGCTGGGTGCCTGGAGTGGATATCTCAAATCACAGGCATATAGCCATGCAGGTTATCGCAAACCTAGCATGGCTATTATTTTGATAATGCATCATAATTTGCGCAAATAAAACGGGCGAAAGCAGGCGGCTGTTGCAGAAAACAGCTGGCATGACAAAAACTAAAGAAAAAGTGAGATTTTTTCGATATAATAAGAAGTGGATGTGTATATGCAATATCAAAAGACCGAATTAGATAAATAGGACGTGACAATCATGATGGATCGAAAGCTGCAGAAGGAGCTTGCAGAGATACTGGAAAGCGTTGAGGGAATATTTGCCCAACTGGATTGGTCGGATTCGCAGCAGGTACAGGACGTGCTGGAGATACTGGGAGCTGTGGACGGCAAGTGCAAGGAAAACCTGTCAAAAGAGGCTTATGCAAAATATGATGAAATTTTTACTGGGCTGGCAGAAATCGTTCAAGATACGGACTGGAAGCGGCTATCCACTGCCGAACGAACAGAATCTTGTGACTTGTGCCGTGAAATCATGGGTCATGTCGTAAAAATGCTGAAAACAGAAAAAGAAGTGAAAATGGTTATCGTGTTTTTGCCGTACAAGGCAAGCATGTGGGATAGTCTGGAATCTGTTTGGCGAGCGGCACATGAGGATAAGGAGCATTGCGAGGCGTATGTTGTGCCGATTCCCTATGCGGATCGCAATCCGGATGGCAGTGTAAAGGAATGGCATTGTGAGATGGGGATGTTTCCGGAGGATGTTCCTGTGCTTGACTATCGTGAATATAGTATAAGCAAGTTGCAGGAAATGCAGCCGGATGCGATATTTATTCATAATCCTTATGACGGCGGGAATCTGGTAACTTCTGTAGAAGCCAGCTATTATTCTGATAAGTTAAAAAAATGTACCAAAAACTTGATGTACGTCCCTTATTATGCAACATCAGGTGGCATGGCTGAATTTCAGGAGCTGATGGATTCGTACAATGCGATAGATAGGATATTTGTACAGTCAAAAGCCATAGCAAAGCTGTTCCACAAATCCATTCAGTCAAAAGTGGTGCCGCTAGGCTCACCAAAGTTTGATCGGGCAATAAGGATGAGCAAAAACCCACCTGCCCCGCCTGAGATTTGGAGAAACAAGTTAAAAGGGAAAAAAGCGATTTTTTACAATACAAGCATTGGTGGCGCACTTAGCAATATAAATGAGTTTTTTTCAAAATTGGAATATGTGATAAATATATGTTCCAAAAGGTCAGATATTTGCCTGATATGGCGGCCGCATCCATTGCTTTACACAACGCTTCAGTCCATGCGTCCGGAATATGTAAAAAGATATGAAAAAATACGGGATTGTTTTATAAGGGAAAATATAGGCATTTATGATGACACACCTGACATTGACAGTATGATTGCCATTTCGGACGCTTATATCGGAGATGCAGGAACGAGTGTAACATCTCTTTTTGGCGTTGCAGGAAAGCCTGTGTTTATACTAAATAACAAAATTCATTCACTGCCCAAGGAAAATGATTGGCTGGCGGATATCATGATAAACAAGCAGTGGCAGGGCGATGATGAATGGATGGTCATGTATGGCAATTGCCTGTTCAGGAAAATAGGAAATGCGTACAAATTTGTGCAGCAGCTGTCGAAATACAGGGGAAGCAATGATTATTATCGTACTGTAAGCTATAAGGACAAGCTATATATTTGCCCGACAGAAATACAGGATATCTTGGTTTATCAAGAGGGATTGCCGCTTAGAAAGATACAGCTGAAAGAAGAGACCAGTCGGAATGCTTGTTTTGGGCGATCATGGCAGGTAGGAAATAAGCTGGTGCTTCTTCCGGTAAGGTATCCGCATTTGGTTGTGCTGGATTTAGAGACAGAGAAGGTTACTTATATAAATGACATACAGAAAGTGATTTCCAAGCAAATCAATGGCGAATGGTTTTTTGGTGGAAGCTGTGTATGTCAAGATACATTAATTGTTTCCGGTACGAACTGTGGTGAGATTTTTGTTATTGACCCAGCCCAGATGACGGTGGAACAGATTGCGATGGATCCTGCCTGTCATTTTGGATATTCCCGAATGCAGAGTTATGGGGACGAATTGTGGATGATACCCTATTTGCAGGAAGAGTCCGTGGCAGTTTATCATATGAAAACGAAAAAAATCAGGTTATATTCTTCCAAGGGAATCCAAGGATTGAGGACAATTCATCCGTGGTGCGGTTATGAGACAAACATAAATGCCTTTGGAGGAATTGCTGTATCAGAGACAGAAGTTTTTCTTCCTGCCTTGTGGGGAAATAAATTTGTTAAATTGGAGCGAGAATCCGGGGAATTCCGGGAATGGAAGGTACCGTTTGATTTGACCTCCAAGGGAATTGATTGCTATTTTAATCTTGGACAATACGGCGAGTTTATCAAGAGGATAGGCGAGAATAAATGGGTGTTTTGGTATATACCGGAACGGCAGCACTATATCTACGATACAGAAACGGATGCTTGGGAAAAATTGGATGATGGCATATCCAAGGAAAATTTTAGGGAGATACTGCGGGGCTTTTCCCCTATGGCTGCTTGGCTGCGTTATGCCTGCAATGAAGATGGCGTGAACTCGTTGAAGGATTTTTTGGATGGGAACATCAAGGGAACGCAATTTGACCTTAGAAAGCAATTAGAGGCTTATGGGGAAATCGCAGAAAATATGGACGGTTCTGCGGGAGAAAAAATATATGAATATACGATGAGATTGTGTTCAGGGGAGGTAAGGCCGTGAAAAAAGTAATTACATATGGGACATTTGATCTCCTTCATGAAGGACATTACAGGCTTTTGAAAAGGGCAAAGGCGCTGGGGGATTACCTAATCGTAGGTGTTACCTCTGAAAGCTATGATAAGGCTCGCGGAAAGCTGAGTGTTGTGGATTCGCTGGCTACCCGCATCGAAAATGTAAAGAAAACCGGTTTTGCAGATGAAATCATTGTGGAAGAATATGGTGGCCAGAAATTTAACGACATAAAGAAGTATGGCATTGATGTTTTTACGGTTGGTTCCGACTGGGTTGGGCGTTTTGATTACCTGAAGGATTATTGTGAAGTCGTGTATCTTGAACGTACCAAAAATATTTCAAGCACTATGCTGCGGGCAGAACGTCATGCAATCAAGCGCATTGGCATCATTGGAACGGGGCGTATTGCCAATCGGTTTATTCCGGAGTCAAAATGCGTAAGCGGCGTGGATGTGCATGGGGTTTACAATCCGCATGGGGAGAGCGCACGGAAGTTTGCGGAACGGCATGAGATTACGGCATACAAAAGCTTGGATGAATTGTATGAAAATGTGGATATGGTCTATGTGGCTTCTCCACATGAAACGCACTATGAGTATATCAAGTCAGCACTTGCGCATGGAAAGCATGTTTTGAGTGAAAAGCCAATGGTGCTGAAAAAAGCACAGGCAGAAGAACTTTTTGCTTGTGCGAAGGCAAAAAATCTTCTCCTGTATGAAGGAATAAAGACGGCATACGCCCCCGGATTCCATAAGCTTTTGGGAATTGCCTGCAGTGGGCATATTGGTGCGATAAAGAATGTGGAAGCTTGCTTTACCAAGCTGGAAGATTCCAGTCACAGAGAACTTGTTGATACAGAGTATGGGGGAAGCTTTCTTGAGCTGGGAAGCTATGTCATGCTGCCTATCCTAAAGCTTTTGGGCATGGATTACACGAATATTTCCTTCGACAGCATCCAAGGGGAAAACGGGTTAGATCTTTTTACCCGAGCGACACTTTCCTATCCGCATGGTTTAGCAACGGTGACGGTGGGACTTGGCGTGAAATCCGATGGGCGGCTTTTGGTTTCCGGTACGAAAGGCTATATTGTTGTGGAGGCACCTTGGTGGAAGACCACCTATTTTGAGGTACATCATGAAGATCCGTCGCAAATTGAGAAGTATTCGGAGCCTTTTTTGGGAGACGGTCTTCGTTATGAGATCAGTGACATGCTGAACCAGATCAATGCGGCAGAGATGAATGATTTTCGATTGACCAAGGAGGAGTCCATAGCACTTTCTGAGGTAATGGAAGAATTTCGGAAGTCCCGTGAACTGAAAAATAAGGATGAATAATGTTATGGCGATAAAATTATGGGCGCACAGAGGGTGCAGCCTGCGATGTCCCGAAAACACGTTGACAGCCTTTCGCATGGCAGCAAGATTGCCAGAGCTTGTTGGCATTGAGCTGGACATTCAGCAAACGAGGGACCATCACTTGGTTGTGATTCACGATGAGCGTGTGGATCGCACCACGGACGGAATCGGCATGGTAAAGGATTATTCCTTGGCAGAATTGAAAACACTGCGGATTCAGACAGGAAAAGAACAGGCAGAACGAATCCCTACGATGGATGAAGTGTTTCAGATGCTTTTTTCTTACTTGAAGAACGGCTTGCAGTTGAACATTGAGCTGAAAAACAGCAATGTATCCTACGAAGGAATGGAAGAACGGATTTTGGATATGGCAGCGAGATATGGCTTGCAGGAGCATATCCTATACTCATCCTTTTACGCAAAATCGCTAGTGCTGCTGTCGGAGATGGATGCCAATGCAAGGATTGCAATTTTGGACAACAAGCTGTCGGATTGCATGTACAAGGCGATGGGCATGGGACGAAAAATGGATCTTCACCCCTACTGGCAGGGCATGGATTTGGGTGTCTGTGAGTTGAACCATGCAAAAATCGCATGGGAGGGGGGGGATTATACCATAAGAGCATGGATGGGGGGAGGACATCTCTTCCCTGAAAAACCGACAGGAAAAAAATTGGATTTAGAAAAACTGGAAGCGGCAGGAATTCAGGAATTGATACTAAATGAGCCGGAGGCTTATCTTTCATGAATGAGCGTTTGTATATTCTTTTCCGAAAAACTAAAGCGTTGATGTTAAGTTTGCGTTTTTATGTTTGTTGGATATTTTCGGTCAAGCAAAATCGCATAGCAGTTTGCACTTTTGAAGGAAAGGGCGGTTTTGGTTGTAATCCCAAGTATTTGGCAGAAGAACTTCATCGGAGAAATCCTTCCTATGAATTTATATGGTTAGTGAATGACATGGAAAAGGATTTTCCGGACTATATTAAGAAAAAAAAGAATACTTTTTGGAACCGTGCCTATTGGCTGAGTACAGCAAAGCTTTGGATAGGGAATTATCGGACACCATATGGAACAAAAAAAAGAACTGGACAATATTATCTGAATACAAATCATTATACTGTAGGGATTAAGTCTACCGGTCTTTTGCGTGGGACGGGTTTTTCCAGAATGGCATATCTTGTGAGCAAGGCGGATTCTGAAAACATGGATGCCTTGGTTATTGATTCAAAATGGTGTGACATGATTATGCCGAAAAGCATGCTTTTTGAAGGCACTTATCTAAAGACAGGCGCACCTCGCTGTGATGTTTTGCATGGTGACAGAACGGAAGCAAAGAGGAAGCTGAGGGAAAAGCATCACTTGCCGCAGGAAGCAAAGATTGTCATGTTTGCTCCGACTTTTCGGGAAGGTGCAAGGAACGGAAAGCGCAGTGTGTATTCAGAGGCTTGGACATTGGATTTCTTGCGTCTTTTGGAGACTTTGGAAAGGAAATTCGGAGGCACTTGGTATGTGTGTACCAGAGTTCATCCTCAGTTGGCACCTGCCTTTCAGGAGTATAAGGATGAGCGCATAGCAGGGAAGATGTTTGACGAAAGCAAGGCAGATGACATGTATGAGATATTAGCAGGGGTAGATGCTTATATTACAGATTATTCCAGTGCGGCTTTTGAAGCGTTGCTTACCAAGATGCCAGTATTTCTTTATGCGGATGATGTAGAAAAATATGCTCAGGATCGTGGAAGCCTAATGTGGAATTTGGTCACAGACGCACATGACAGTATTTCCAATAACAAGGAGTTTACGCCGAAATTGGATGTTGCCTTGCCATTTCCGCTTGCGACTGGTAACGATGAACTGGAAAAGCAGATAGAGGATTTTTCAATGGAAGATTATTTGAAAAAGATAGAAAACTACATGGAAACAATGGGAATTGTTTTTGATGGAAAAGCAAGTGCGAAGCTGGCAGAGCAAATAGAAAAAATAATGATTGGTTTATAGTGGAAATAGGGACTGTGATGAATAGTGCATCCTTCCTACTTGTTATGTTACCTTGCTATTCTGAGATTATTGGTGTTTTTCTTAACCTTTACTATAAGAGTATATAGTGTTGTGTGAGAATTAAGAAATAAGTGAAATTAAGAGGTAGAGTAATGAAGGAACAACGTTTTATTATATGGGGTGTTGGAGTAAGAGGACGTAGGTTGTGTCGTTTTTTAGGAAAAGATAAGGTTATAGGATACATTGATAAACGACCAGATTTGCAAGGCAATATAGTGGATGGCATTCCTGTAAAAAGCTTAGATGATTGTATAAATAGCGGTTTGGATGAGGATGCATGGTTAGTTATAACACCTGGACTAGTAGAAAACAGTATGAGAAAAATATTAGAAGATATAGGTATTTTTAAGTATTTTTATCTATCGGAATGTCCAGATGAGTTTTATGATTATGATTTTCATGAACTAAAGGAAAAATTTATTGCCCAAATATTGAAAAAACAATTGTGTCTATTGGAACAATTTAATCTTTATTCATTGTTGTTATATGAAGAAGCACGTAAGCAGGGATTTCCTGTCAAAATTTTAATTAAAGAGGATGAGTTGTTATCTGAAAGAGTTGTTCATGCACGAAAAAATGGGATAGAGTTTATACATGAAAAAGATGTTAATGCGAAAATGTTCTATTGTGGAAATGCTATAAATAACAGGAGATTGCCGCCTGTAAACTTTATGAACCTTACCTGTAAAAATATGTGTTTATCTTTAGAACAATTTAGAGGAGTACATAAAGGTAAGCGGTGTTTTATTGTAGCGACTGGTCCTAGTTTGAGAATGAGTGATTTAGAAAAATTAAGGGAACACTCTGAAATTTGTATCAGTATGAATGGGATATATTTATCTTTTGATAAAGTTAAATGGCGACCTAATTATTTTGTTATGACGGATCCTATGCTTATATACTATAGGAATGTGATAAAAAATATGGATGTTAAATATAAATTTATCTCTGATAATGATAAAGATTTTTGGGATGATGAAGAATTGCAGGGTGTACATAAACTACATGTAAGATTTTTGGAAAAAAACATCAATTTTTCAACAGATTTAGTTAAAGGTGTTTATAGTGCGTATAATGTCACTTATGTTTGTTTACAAATTGCTGTTTTTATGGGATTCAACAAAGTTTATTTGCTTGGTGTGGACTTTTCAAGCTTATTGAATAAGTCTGGGCGAGATAGTCATTTTATAAAAAATTATAATAGAGATGAAAAGTTAATTAATGGAAAAACTATAGGTGAAATTGTTTATTCAGAAAATAATTTTGATGAATTAATAAAAGATATTCAGTATAGAGGTTATGTATGTGCTAGAGAATATTGTGATAAGCATGGTATAGAGATATATAATGCTACTCGTGGGGGATATTTAGACGTATTTGAGCGAGTAGATTTTGATGAATTGATGGAGGAAAAAAATGAAGAAAATAAACAGAATTACTGAATTGGAATATCAGTATGTAAAAGAAGTTTTGGATGGTGCATTTAGAAGCAAAAATAATTATAGTTTTGTTACACGTTTAGAAAAAGAATTTGCTGAGAAATTTAATTCTAAGTATGCGATAGCAATGGTAAATGGTACAGTGACGTTGCATTGTGCATTAGAAGCAGCTGGTGTTGGTGAAGGTGATGAGGTTATTGTTCCAGCACTTACAATGAGTAGCACGAACATGTGTGTTCTAGAAGCAAATGCAATTCCAATATTTGCCGATATAGACCCTGAAACGTTGACGATATCTGTGGAGGATGTAAAGAAAAAAATTACGCCACGGACTAAAGCAATTATTCCTGTTGCGTTGTATGGTCTTTCCCCTGATATTGATGAGATTATGAAAATAGCAAATGAGTATGGAATAACTGTTATTGAAGATGATGCAGAATGTTTTTTGGGGTATTATAAAGATAGAGTGGTTGGATCTACGGCCCATATGTCTTCCTTTAGTTTTCAAGCATCTAAGCACATGACCGCTGGTGAAGGTGGCATTGTTGTTACAAATGATGAGGATTTAGCATTAAAGCTTCGTAGATATTCTGGTTTAGGATATGGGACAATAGGTCTCAAGAAAGGTCGTATTACAAAGGATGATATCCAGAGTCCAGCTTTTGAAAGGCATGTAGTTATGGGATGGAATTATCGACCATCAGATCTTTGCGGTGCAGTAGCTTTAGCACAGTTACAGCATTTAGATGAGTTGGTTGAAATGAGAAAAATTGTGGCAGGGCATTTCTTAGAGGCAATACACTCGTTTGATTGGCTTATGCCGCAGGTTACACCAGAAGGGTATGTTAATTCGTATTGGGCATTCGTTTTAAAGCTTGATACTGATAGGGTTAATTGGCAGGCATTTAGAAAGAAATTTATGGAATTGGGGGGAGATGGAATATATGGAGCATGGATGCTTGGATATCTTGAACCTGTATATCGTGAAAAAAATTTTTTAGGTAGAGAACATGTAATTGCTAAATATGGAAGTTATGAGTATAAAAGCGGATTGTGTCCAGTAGCAGAGAAAATACAGCCTACTTTATTACAGTTTAAGACAAATTATTTTGATGAGAAAGAGGCTGCAGATCAAGCTGAAATACTTAGAAAGACTGCGGAGTATTTTGGTTGATGGTAGGAGTGAAGAAGAATGAAGTTCTTAGTAATTATACAAGCAAGGAGCGGTTCTACACGGTTGCCTGCTAAAATCTTAAGGGAGATTGATGGGAAAACTGCATTAGAGCAAATGTTAAGTCGTGTGTCTAAATCAAAATATATCGATGAGATTCTGATTGCAACAACGATAAATAAAGAAGATATTTCTATAGTGAGCTTGGCTTCTGGTTTGGGATATCGAGTATTTGTTGGAAGCAGTGACGATGTTTTAGATAGATATTATCAGGCAGCTAGGCTTATAAAGCCGGAATATGTTATAAGATTGACTTCTGATTGTCCATTATTTGACTGGAGGATATTAGATGAAGCCATAGAGGAGTTGAATCCTGATTCGGATGATTTGTGTGCGATATCGGAGACTTTTCCAGATGGAGAGGATTTAGAAATAGTTAAATTTTCTGCCTTGGAAAGAGCGCATAAGGAGGCGAGGCTGGCATCTGAAAGAGAACATGTTACACTTTATATAAAGAATCATCCAGAGTTGTTTAAATTACAGGATTATCATTGTAAATTGGGGAATTTGAATAAAGAACGGTGGACTTTGGATGAAAAAGAAGATTTGGAACTAATTCGTGAGGTATATAAGTATTTTTCTCCTCGTACAGACTTTTCACTAGAAGAGATATATTTGTTTTTGCAAAAACATGAAAATATACGAATGTTAAATCAGAAACACATTAGAAATGAAGGTTTAGTCAAATCACTGGCTAATGATAAAATTGTAATATAAATTAGGTGATATATATGAATATGAAAAATCTGTTTTCAATGAAAGAAAAGAAAGTTGTGATTACAGGTGGTGCAGGCTATCTTGGTTCTGCTATTGTGAAAGGTATGTTGCAGCATGGAGCTGAAGTTGTAGTTGCTGACATTGAAAATAGCTTTGAGAATGTGAGACAAAAAGCTGGAGTCAATGGTAATCATTTACATACCATTTCTGTTGATTTGGATAGTACAGACTCGATTAAAAAAATGTTTGTAGAAGCAAATTCTGTTATGGGTGGAGTTAATGTATTGATTACAGCGGCGGCTAATTTGGGAGCAGGGGTGGTTGATGATATTGAAACTATGGGAGATGATTATTGGACAAAAGGAATTGAAGGGACAGTAGGATATACATTCCGCACAATTAGAGAAGCTGTCCCATATTTAAAAAAAGAAGAAAAGTCGAGTATTGTAAACTTTGGTTCTTTATATGCAGTGGGAGCGCCAGACCCAAGAACCTATTTTGATACGCCGTTTAGTAGTACACCAAACTATGGTGCAGGAAAGGCGGCGACTGTGGAGTTGACAAAATATTGTGCAGCATATTTGGCTAAGTATAAGATAAGAGTAAATAGTGTAAGTCCAGGTTCTTATCCGCATCCTAATGTACAGAAAAATACGCTATTTACGAAGAGATTGGCAGAAAAGACCATGTTGGGTAGAATTGGATATCCTGAGGATTTAGTAGGTGCATTTGTTTTTCTGGCATCTGATGCCTCGTTATATGTAACAGGTATCAATATAATGGTAGATGGCGGTCAGACTGCTTGGTGAATTTTTAAGGATGAGTTATGAAACTAAAAAAGATAATCTTTCGAGCCGATGGATATAAAGAATTGGGCTTGGGTCATATTTATAATTGCGTGACTATGGCAAAAAAATTAAATTTTCATGATGTGGTTATTGTTGTTCAGGCTGATTCAGATATAGGGATTGAAAAGCTTAAGGAAGAAAAGGTACCATTTCATGTTGTGAAAAATGAGCTTGATTTATTTGAGTATATAGATTTTGTGACACCTGATATTTATGTGAATGATTGTTTGAACACAACGGTTGAACAGGTAAAAAAATTGAAGGAGCATGTCCCTCGGGTAATCACAATAGAAGATTTAGGTGAAGGTGGAAAATTTGCAGATGCGGTTGTTAATGCCATGTATGAAAATGAAACAAGTGGGAATGTATATAGTGGGCATAAATATGTTTTTTTAAGAGATGAATTTAAGCAGGAGGAGCCAAATTCTTGGAATGATGAGGTTAATAACATTTTAGTAATGTTTGGCGGGACAGATCCAGCAAATTTAAATGTTATGTTATATAGTATTGCAAAAAGACTTACAAGAAAACATAAAAGTGTTTCTTTTAGCTTTCTTACTGGTATTGGTTATGATTGTGAAAGTAATGGCGTAGTAGATGATGTAAAAAATAGAATACATGTGTATTCTAATGTTCATAGGGTTACAGAATATATGAAGAAGTCTGAGATTGCCGTAACAAGTCAAGGACGCACTATTTTTGAACTTGCAGCTATGCGTATCCCATCAATAGTTCTTTCGCAAAATGAAAGAGAGGCTACTCATGGATTCGCACAATTACAAAATGGATTTTTAAATCTAGGAATGGGAGCGATAGTAGATTCAAAGCTTGTGGAAAATACACTAGATTGGTTAATAAACGCGACCGTTATCAGAAAAGATATGTATAGACTGATGTCTGAACTTGATTTAAAAAATGGAATAGAACGTGTTGTTAGCATAATATTGGGGGAGAAATATTATGGAAAAGATGATTGATCGCATAAAGAATGGAAAATTTACTTTACTGGCGGAAATCGGAGTAAATTATTATGATATTGCAACTAAATTAAATATTAGTTTAATGGATGCTGCGAAATTTATGATACTTTCTGCGGCGAATGCAGGCGTGCATGGAGTAAAGTTTCAAACATATAAGGCAGGAAGTTTGGCCGCTAAGAATTCACCATATTATTGGGATATAAATGAAGAGCCGACAAGATCTCAGTATGAATTGTTTACTAAGTTTGATAAGTTTGGGGTAAGGGAATATAGGACTCTTTCTGTTTTTTGTAATCAAATTGGCGTGGAGTTTTGCTCCACGCCATTTGATGAGGAAGCAGCGGATTATTTGGATGATTTGATGGGTATTTACAAAATATCTTCCTCTGATTTGACAAATTTACCTTTTATTGAATATATGGCAAAGAAGAAAAAACCGATAATTCTTTCTGTTGGTGCGGCAAAATTTTCTGAGATGCAACAAGCAATAGAAGTGATTAGAAAAAATAATCAATGTGAACTCGTATTAATGCATTGTGTATTGGAATATCCTACGCCTTATGATGATGCTAATTTGCTGAGAATTAAAGCATTGAAAGAGAATTTTGAAAATGTGTATATTGGGTATTCAGATCATGCAAAGCCAGATAGGCATTTTGATGTAATTAAAACAGCATATAATTTAGGTGCAGTGTTGATAGAAAAGCACTTTACAGTAGATAAGTCATTAAAAGGAAATGATCACTATCATGCTATGGATGCAGGGGATATTAGAGAAATAATAAAGCAAATGGAATTTGTGGATTCCATACGAGGGTCAGCCGATTTAACATATCTGGCAAATGAAGCAATAGCAAGGAAAAATGCACGTCGTTCGTTAGTAACAAAATGCAATATTTCTCATGGAATGGTAATCGAAAAGCCAATGCTTACAGCTAAACGTCCAGGAATGGGAATTTCACCTGAGAGAATAAATGAAGTGTTAGGGAAAAAAGCAAAAATTGATATTGATGAGGATACGATTGTAACACTAGATATGTTTGAATGATGGAAGGATGAATTTAATGAATCCTAAGATAAGTGTGATTGTTCCAATTTATAATGTTGCCAAATATTTGGCAAATTGTATTGACAGTCTTTTGAATCAAACTTATTCAGATATCGAGATTATATTAGTGGATGACGGGTCAACAGATGAAAGCGGAAAGATTTGTGATAAATATGAAAAAAATCATAAAAATATAAGAGTTATTCATCAAAAGAATAGTGGATTGACGGTTACTCGAAGGAATGGAGTAAATTTTGCTACAGGTGAATACGTTGGTTTTGTAGATGGCGATGATTGGGTAGATGCTGATATGTATGAGGCATTGATGCGGTATGTGCTAGATTATGATGTAGATATCGTTACTTCAGGAATTATTCGAGAATATGATCATCCTTCAATAGTAGAGGATGGTATCTCTGAAGGAAGATATGAAGTGAATATGGAAGATTTATATTTTATAACCCATTTATTTCCTGTCAATTGTGATGGTGAAAAAGGCATAAGTGGTTCGATTTGTAACAAATTATTTTTGAAAGAAGTTGTGAAGAATGTTTTAAATAGTATGTCTGATGATATTCATGGTTATATGGATGATAATGTTTGTACTGTAGGAGCGATTCTCAAATCTAAATCTATATATGTTTCAAAGGTAGCAAAATATCATCACCGTGAGCATGATGAATCTTTTACTTATCGGATAAAAGAGGATGGATTGATGCAGGTAAATGCGGGATATTTTGGTTTGAAATCTATAGTGGAACAATCAAAATATAAAAGTATACTAATGCCAGCAATGCAAAAATTTGTATCTTTGATGATATTAGATGCGTGGAAAAATATGTTTGGGGCTTGTAGAGTAGGAATACCTGAGTATTACTATAAGTCCGAGGAAAAGGATACCTTTGTGAATGTTATAATATATGGTGCAGGGAAGGTCGGAAAATCATATTACAGACAATTCATGGCAGAGAAAAAATTTAGAATTGTTGGGGTGGTTGATCAATATGAAGAGCCTAATGAAATGTTTCCTGAAATTTTGAGACCAGAACAAATTTGTAAATTGGAGTATGAGCGAGTGATTATTGCTGTTTTAAATGAAAAATTAGCAATAAGTATCAAAAAGTCTTTGATGCAATATGGGGTAGAAGAATTATGTATTATTTGGAAAAAACCAATGGGGATTATAGATTATTATAGTTGATGCTCTATGCTTTTGGTTAGGATAGCTTAGTGGGTATGGTAAATATGATTTACTATTGTGAAAACTACTTAAAAACCAGATAATATTTCATTGCAAAATAAATAGTAGATTGTAAAATGTACTTTTACAAATTGTGTAAGAGATGGTGAATCTAATGTATAAATTAAGCGTATTTGTCCCAGTATATAATGTGGAACTGTATTTGAGAAGATGTCTGGATTCTATTATAAATCAAACTTATAAAAATTTAGAGATTATTCTTGTCGATGATGGTTCAACAGATTCTTCGGGGATAATCTGCGATGAATATGCAAAGAAAGATACAAGGATAAAGGTGCTGCATAAAGAGAATGGTGGGGTAACTTCTGCAAAGAGTGTTGGGGTAGAAAATGCAACGGGGGATTACATTACTTTTGTAGACGGTGATGATTACATCAAGTTAACTGCTTATGAAACCTTATTAGCTTGTGCAAATAATGCGGATATTATTATAGGCTCGTGCGTACAGGAAAAAATGGAGAAATTATAGAATTTTTTAAAAAAAGTACACCACAAATAGTTTCTTCTGAAAAAGCATTAAAGAAAATGCTAGAATTTAATTTTTTGGGGTGGAGTTTATGTGATAAGCTATATAAGGCATCTTTGTTTTCGGCAGGAAACATTTGGGATGAAAGTATTAACTATGGTGAGGACTTGTTAGCTAATTGGATTTTGTTTCATAGGGCAAATAAGATTTTTTATAATCTAATGGAGTATTATTACTATTCTACAAGACCCAATAGCATCACTACTAAGAAATTTAGCCTTAATAATTTTGGAATGTTAAAGGCTTCAGCTATAATAGCTAAAGATGCTGTTGAGGAGAATAAAAAGTATAAGGAAATTGTTATTAGGCTCCTATACAGAAATTATCTTTGTCATTTGTCGGAAGCTGATGCGTTTTTTGAATGGGAAGATGAGTTTGAAAAGTATAGGAAAATTCTAAAGGAATATAATTGGGTAATAAAAGATTATCAACCATTAGAAGAGAAAAGATGTTTTGAAATAATACAAATGCCTTATAAGGATATGTTGCAGGAGATAGAAATTCTTGTAAAAGAACTGAAAGATTTTGTGCATGCCGCTAAAAATATTTACATTTATGGTGCCGGCGTATATGGAAAGATTGTAAAGGATGCATTGAATGAGGTCGGAATTAAACCAACGGGATTCATTATTACGAAAGGCGATAAGCGTGAATACTGCGATTTGCCGGTATATTTAATTTCAGAGTTCCAAAATGTTGATATGTCTGATAGTGCTATTGTATTGGGATTGAGCAGCAAATATACGGATGAAGTAAAAAGTACGCTTGCTGAGTTTGATGTTGTTCGCTATTATGATGCGGGTTGTTTTGTATATTTGTATAAGATATGGTTGCATAGCAGAAATAAGGTAAGCGTGAAATGAGTTTTTAGCCACAACTGTTACAATGTAGAAATTATTGACTGATGGTTTCAATGACTTGAAAATTCATTTATTTGCGTGTAATGAATTGGTGGAAAGAAAGTGTCTCAATGGATATGCAGGAATTGAAAAGCCTTATTTATCAGGGCGAAAAAGTGGATATAGAGTGTAAAAAAGCAGAAGGCAATGTTCCTAAATCTGTTTATGAATCATATTCAGCATTTGCGAATACAAAAGGCGGATATATTATCTTGGGAGTCCTAGAAGATAAGACGAAATCTGTTCCGGCGGAACGTTTTGTCATTCAGGGAATTAAGAACTCGGAAATTCAAAAAGAGAATTTTGGGAATACCATCAACAGCAATAAAGTAAATGTAAACGTCTTGAAAGATGAAGATGTCTTTATCGTAGAAGATGGAGAAAGAAAGCTTCTCGTTATTCATGTACCTAGAGCAGATTTTAATATGCGTCCTGTGTATGTTGGTGAGAATCCATATAAGGGAACTTATAAGAGAAATCATGAAGGTGATTATCATGCGACAGAGCATGAGGTTAGAGGTATGATTCGTGACCAGAATCTTGAAGGTAATGACGGAACGATTCTGGAATACTACACCATGGATGATATTGATAAAGAGACTCTTAGAAAGTATCGCCAGATTTTTGAAATTAGAAATGATGGACATGTATGGAATCCGTTGGATGATAAGGCATTTCTTGAGCAACTTGGTGGCTACAATCGTGATCGTAGAACAGGTGTAGAAGGTCTTACGATAGCTGGACTTATGATGTTTGGTACAGGACGAGCCATAAGGGAACGATTCTCTAATATATTCATGGATTATCGTGAGGAGACAGCGGTCACGGTTGATGTACGCTGGAATGACAGAATCACTTATGATGGAACTTGGGAGAATAATTTATTCAATTTTTTTCTAAGGTAACGCCAAAGCTTACGGAAGATTTACCGAAGCAATTCAAGTTAGAAGGAATACAAAGAATTGATGAGACTCCGCTCCATAAGGCGGTTCGAGAGGCCTTTGTTAATCTTATTATCCATGCAGACTATTTGATGGATGCGGGAACGCTGAGGGTGATTAGGAAAAATAAATCGTTTGAATTTACTAATCCGGGAATATTGAAACTTCCCGTTGAAGATATTTTCCGTGGTGGTAATTCAAAACCGCGTAATTCGCATATGCAGACAATGCTAAGAATGGTTGGATTTGGTGATAATGCAGGTTCTGGTTTCCCTACAATTGTTGCTGTATGGGATGCAGAAGGTTGGATGAAGCCAAAGCTTATTGAAGATACAATATTGAATCAGGTTACTTTGAAACTTGATATGGTAAAGGATGAAAGTGTCGCTAAGGTAACTATGTCAGTGCCGAAGACTGCCAAAGAAGGTGGAAAGACTGTTCAAGATAAGGTGGTTGAATTCTGTAAGAAACCGAAATCGTTAGCAGAAATCATGGAACATCTTGGGTTTACTAGTAGACCTAAATTTAAAAAACGTTATTTTGATGAAATGCTTGTCAGTGGGTTGATTAAGAGAACAATTCCAGATAAACCTAGCAGTCCAAAGCAGAAATATTACAGTTGAGATTATGTGATACTGTTTAGGAACAAGCTAGGGAACAAGCTAGGGAACAAGCTAGGGAACAAGCTAGGGAACAGGCTAGGGAACAAGCTA
Source organism: uncultured Selenomonadaceae bacterium (assembly GCA_937902665.1). Lineage (GTDB taxonomy): Bacteria > Bacillota > Negativicutes > Selenomonadales > Selenomonadaceae > CALELM01. Next base: position 15,026 of record CALELM010000101.1, on the reverse strand, counting down.
GGGAACAGGCTAGGGAACAAGCTAGGGAACAGGCTTATCCTATCTTTATCATGGCAAAACAGAGAAGTGAAGTGAGAAATACTTTTTTAAAATTTTAGGTTTGTTGCAAAATAAACTTGAACCGTTAATAAAAAATAATCAAAGATAAGATAATGGGAGGTTGCCGTGGAAACTGTAGCTGTATATACGCTTCGTTCCAAGGATATACTTCTATGATGAAGTTGCTACCATTAGGCATGAAGCTTCATTAAATTTTGATTGTAGAGGGTGTATGGTAAAATGCCGCATTTAAGTATCAGGAATTTGGGACCAATCCGTACTTGTGATATTGAAATTAAAAAATTTATGGTCCTTACAGGTCAACAGTCTGCCGGTAAAAGCACAATTGCAAAGGCAATCTTTTTTTTCAAAACAATAAAAGAGACGATAATAAGCTGTAAAATGGAGAGCTTGGTTAACAATAATATACAGTCTGTCAGTTTGGCAACTCGAGTGATCAAGGCTTTGAGGAAAAAATTTTTACAGATATTCGGTACGTCTTGGACAATGGATAATATGCGTATGGAATATCATTATACGGATAGCAAAACCATATCTGTATATTTAAGGGATAGCAGAATCGAAAGTGAGCCTAATTTTGTTTTTGTGGAATTGTGCCAAGAGCTGCAAGAGTTTTTATTTGAGTTAGATGAGAGTAATAATCTTTTAGAGAAAAGTTGCTTGGAAAAAAAGCTGGACGTTTTTTTTGAAGATGATTGTGTGGCAGTATATGTTCCGGCAGGACGCAGTATGTTGACATTGCTTTCGCACCAAATAAATTATATTTTTGCAACAATGGACGAAAGCCAGCGGCGCATGTTGGATTACTGTACATGGAATTACATGGAAAGAATTCTAAAGCTTAAGCCGATTTTTGTGCGTGGCATGGAAGGGCTGCTTTATGATAAAAAGAATACAACAACTGATTTCATAGATATGGAGAAAATGAAGGAGTTGATCAAAAAAATAAATTTTATTATGCAGGGAGAATATAAGTATGTTGATGGTGAAGAAAGATTAGTATTACCAAATAATGAAGGATATATAAAAATAAATTTTTCTTCGTCAGGGCAGCAGGAAGCTTTGTGGATTTTAAATCTGATTTTTTATTATGCTTTGGAAAACAAAAATGTATATTACATCATTGAAGAACCGGAATCACATTTGTATCCAAATGCGCAACGTATTATTACGGAAATTATTGCATTTGCAATAGCAGGATCTAATCAGGGGTTGCTTACTACACATAGTCCGTATGTGTTGGGGGCGATTAATAATCTTATTTACGGAAAAGTTTTATTTGATAGAAATCCATCGGAAACGAAAAGAGTATTGGAAGAAAACAAATTGTTGGTACGTCAGCTTGTGGATGCGAGCCATGTGAGTGCGCATTTCGTCAGCAATGGAACAGTGGCAGATTGTTTCGATTATGACATGAAGCTTATTAACAATAGATATATTGATGGGGCTTCGGATGATATTAATAATCTTATGGAGCAATGGATGGATTTAGAGGAGAAGTTGAATGAGCAAATGCCGAAATATGTCCGATCTTGAAAAATATCCGTCCAGATGCACGGAATATCAGGAAAGAATTTCTTCGGAAGAACAAAAATTAAAGCATGTAGCTATAACGAAGCTAAAGATGTCCCCTTCTTCAACAGCTTGCTGTAAGTGGGGGAGAATCATACTTTAACAAGCGGTGAGCAAACTTTCGCTTCGTTGAAACGCAAATTGGAGGGAAAATGCTTATGGCATTTTCTTGAACAATGGCGTTATAAAGTTAGTTGAAAATGAAGGAGAAACATATATGAAAAAACCATTGGTTTCGATTGTTATACCCGTATATAATGGTGCAAATTATATGCGAGAAGCAATAGATAGTGCATTAGCACAGACATATAAAAATATAGAGATTATTGTAGTAAATGATGGTTCAAATGATGATGGCAAGACTCGTAACATAGCACTTTCGTATGGTGAAAAGATTCGCTATTTTGAGAAAGAAAATGGTGGAGTGTCTACGGCGCTGAATTTGGCATTGAGAGAAATGCGAGGACACTATTTTTCTTGGCTTTCCCATGATGATGTATACTATCCTAATAAAGTTGAAAGGGAAGTAAAAGAAATTGAGAATAGTGGGTTAGAAGAAGCCATAGTATATAGTGATTGGGATGCTTTGGTAATGCCGGAGCGTAGAGTAGTCTATAAAGGGAGGAAGCTATCTTCTAGTTTTAAAGAGGTGGGGGTATTGGCTCCTCTTTTGGGGTTTATCAGTGGATGTACGTTGCTGATTCCCAAAAGTTTGTTAATGGAATTTGGCGGATTTGATGAGTCTTATCGCGCTGTGCAGGATTATAAGTTATGGTTTGAGATGTTCCGCGGGCGTAGGCTGTTGTATGTTTCGGAAAGATTGATTCAATCAAGAGAACATATAGAACAGGTAACGCATACATATAAAAAGATGAATGATGAGGAACAATGGTTGTATCATTGGATGGCAGAGTCTTTGCAAAAAGATGACTTGCGAGGCACATCGCTTGATTTGTATAATCTGTTTGGAATCTTGTTGGGGCGATTTAGGATGCATGATTATGTTGATGCATGGAAGATGTCTTTGAGGCGATTGTTAGAAATGGAAGAACCCGTTTGTGATGGGAATAAGCTGGAACTGCTTCGTGAGAAGCTATCAAATGGGACGAAGAATCCATTATATATATATTGTGCGGGGAAAAGAGGCAGGGAACTGCTTTTTGCTTTAAGGTTGCGTGGCATAAAAGTTACAGGTTTTTCGGATACGAATGAAAAATTTTGGGGAGCGGTAATTGATGGTTGCAAATGTGTATGTCCTGATGAAATTCCAAAAGATGCTTGTGTGGTCGTTGCAAAAGTTGGACCGGAGAAACTTCAGTTGCAATTGGAAGAAAAAGGATATCAAAAAGTTCTTGCATATGATGACTTGTTTGAGAGTTTCTTTTATATTCCGATAAAAAAGAAGCTTTTGGTAGAATATGTTAAGGAGAATCAAATTGAGGTGTAATCATGGGAATCTTTTCAAATAAAACACTTATGATAACTGGTGGTACCGGTTCTTTTGGCAATGCAGTTCTTCGACGCTTTTTGAATACGGATATTAAGGAAATTCGTATTTTTTCCCGTGATGAGAAGAAGCAGGATGATATGCGTCGGTTTTATCAAAATGAGAAGATCAAATACTTTATTGGAGATGTTCGTAATCTTCAGAGCTTAAAGGATGCTATGTATGGTGTAGATTATATTTTCCATGCGGCAGCGTTGAAGCAGGTTCCTTCCTGTGAATTCTTTCCGATAGAAGCGGTGCGTACCAATGTTTTGGGGACAGACAATATGCTGACGGCTGCGATTGAAGCTGGTGTAAAAAAAGTAATTTGCCTTTCCACGGACAAGGCAGCATATCCAATCAATGCAATGGGGATTTCCAAGGCGATGATGGAAAAAACAGCTTTTGCAAAGTCCAGAACTGTTTCCGGAGATAAAACTATGATTTGTTGTACACGTTATGGCAATGTTATGTGTTCTCGCGGCAGTGTAATACCACTCTTTATTGATCAGATAAGAGAAGGAAAGGATATTACCGTAACAAATCCAGATATGACTCGTTTTTTGATGGATTTGGATGAAGCTGTGGATTTGGTCTTGTTTGCTTTTGAGCATGGCAAGACAGGCGATTTGTTTATTCAGAAAGCTCCTGCAAGTACTATTGGAGATTTGGCGCAGGGAGTTAAAGAACTTTTTGATAAGGAAAATCGTTCAGCGGTTCGTATCATCGGTACACGTCATGGTGAAAAACTCTATGAAACATTGATGACAACGGAGGAACGTGTGAAATCTATTGATATGGGGAAATATTTTCGTATACCAATGGATGGCAGGGATTTAAACTATGAAAAATACTTCTCGGATGGGAATCATAAGATTTCTGAGGCGGAAGCCTATACTTCCAGCAATACAGAAATTTTAGATGTTGAAGGTGTAAAGAAAAAATTGTTGTCTGTGCCATATGTCAAGGAAAAAATAAATGAAATGGTGATGGATTCATGAAAATCTTAGTTACAGGAGCAAGCGGTTTTATTGCTAAAAATTTGATAGTGTTTTTAAGAGCAACAACATCACACGATATTGTTGAGTATTCTCATGCCATGCCAGAGGAAAAGCTGAAAGATGCTTGTTCGGATTGTAACTTTGTATTTCATTTAGCTGGTGTAAACCGCCCGCAGGATGATAGTGAATTTAAATGTGGAAATGAGGATTTCACAAAAAAAATATTATTCTATCTTGAAGAACAGAATAATTGCTGTCCTGTTCTGTATAGTTCTTCTGTGCAGGCAGAACTGAAAAATCCTTACGGAATAAGCAAAAAAAATGCAGAGAGTGCATTGCTTTCTTATGCAGAGAGAAATAAGACCAAGGTATTTATCTATAGACTTCCCAATGTATTTGGTAAATGGTCCAAGCCAAATTATAACAGTGTAGTGTCTACTTTTTGTTATAATGTATCGAGAGATTTACCGATAAAGGTAAATGACAGCAGTTATGAGATGACTCTCGCTTATATCGATGATGTGGCAGCTGAATTTATTTCTGCTTTAAATGGAGAGGTAAAGGGTGGATATTGTAAGCCTGCTGTTTTATATCATTGCACGGTAGGGGAATTGGCAGAATGGATAAAATCTTTTGCAGAAATGCGAAAAACACGGTTTGTGCCAAATCAAGAGAATCCATTGGTTAGTAAGCTTTATAGTACCTATTTAAGTTATTTGGCACAGGAAAATTTTTCCTATCCGCTTTTTATGCATGAAGATTCTCGTGGTTCCTTCACCGAAATGATTAGGACGATTGGTTTTGGGCAATTTTCGGTTAATATTTCAAAGACTGGAATTATAAAAGGGAACCATTATCATCATTCAAAGCATGAAAAGTTCCTTGTAGTTAGTGGCGAAGGCAGTATTCGATTTAGAAGGATAGATGACGAAAAGGTAATCGAGTACAAGGTTTCAGGCAAAAAGCTTGAGGTTGTTGAAATTCCTCCAGGGTATACTCATTTAATTGAAAACATTGGAGAAGGTGATTTAGTAACTTTTATGTGGGCAAATGAAAATTTTGATCCACAAAATCCTGATACCTATGCATTGGAGGTTTGAATATGGCAAAATTGAAATTGATGACAATTCTTGGAACTAGACCAGAGATTATTCGTCTTTCTGAGGTCATAAAGTGTGCAGATAAATATTTTAATCATATTTTGGTGCATACGGGACAAAATTATGATTACTCTTTAAATCAAGTGTTTTTTGAGAATCTTTCGTTACGAGAACCTGATTTTTACCTGAATGTGGCAGGCAAGCATTTGGGTGAAACTATGGGAAATATTATAAGTGCTTCTTATGAGCTTTTAGAAAAGGAACGTCCGGATGCAGTATTGATTTTGGGAGATACCAATTCGGCATTGGCTGCTATTTCGGCGAAAAGATTGAAGATTCCTATTTTCCATATGGAAGCCGGAAATCGTTGTTGGGATTGGAATGTATCTGAGATGATTAACAGAAAGATAGTAGATCATATTTCGGATGTTAATTTGCCCTATACGGAATATTCCAGACGTTATTTGTTAAGTGAAGGCTTGGACGGAAAGACGATTTTTGTGACAGGTTCTCCGATGCGTGAGGTTTTAGAAAAACATATGGAGAAAATTCAAAACAGTGATGTTTTGGAAAAATTGAAACTGAAACCCCAAAAATATATTCTTCTTTCTGCACATCGAGAAGAAAATATTGATTTGGAAGATAACTTTATGAGCTTGATGACTGCCATTAATGATATAGCAGAGAAATATCAGATGCCTGTAATTTATTCAACGCATCCACGTAGCAAGAAGTTTATCGAAAAACGTAAGTTTGAATTTCATCCGTTGGTAAGAAATTTAACGCCGTTTGGGTTCTTCGATTATAACAACTTGCAGAGAAATGCTTATTGCGTATTGTCTGATAGCGGTACTTTATCCGAAGAGAGTGCGATGCTTGATTTTCCAGCGGTTTTAATTCGCACCTCGACAGAACGTCCGGAAGTATTTGATAAGGGAACGATGGTGATTGGTGGCATCACCAAAGAAACTGTGGAACAGGCGATGGATTTGGCAGTATCCATGTATGAAAACAAGGAATCTACAAAACTTTCTCCTGACTACATGGATACGAATGTATCAGTTAAGGTTATAAAAATTATTCAAAGCTATACGGATGTTATTAACCGTACAATTTGGTTAAAAAATGGAAGGTAACTTAGTCGGATATACATATGAGACTAAGTTATTAAACTAATATTTATTTTGTTCTGAGAGGTTGACATATGGAGCGTATAAAATGAGATTGTTGATTATTGGAAATCTGGTAATTCCTGAATTTTGTGACGTTTATTCGATAAAAATAAGACCGTATGGTGGATGGATTTCTGGGATGATTTCAGAGTTAAAAAAGGATGATTCTTTTATATTGGGATGCTGTTTTCCGATTATTGACGAGGATAGAATGAAAAACGGGATTTCAAATGGTATAGCGTATTATTCTTTTCGTGCTGAGATGGATACTGCTGATTATAACAGGAATTCAGACTATGGGTATATAGATGAGTTTATTCGTGTTTATGAAGATTTTGAACCCGACATTGTTTATGTTATGGGAACGGAATATGCTCATGCAAGGATAGCGGCAGAAGCAGCGAACTATTATAAAAAGGCAAAAGTAGTTATTCATATACAGGGGTTAGTAACTTATTATGAGAAGCATTATATGCTAGGGATTCCTGCCGATTTGCAGAAGCAGGCATTAAGAAATGGAATAAGTATTTTTGATGAAGCAAATGATTTGAAAAAAAGAGGGAAAAATGAGAGATGGGTTATCGAAAATGCTGATTATATATTTGGACGGACGGAATGGGATGAAATTTGCTGTAAAGAAGTAAACTCACATGCTCATTATTATCATGTGGGTGAAATATTGCGGTCAGAATTTTATGATTTACCAATTTTTTGGTCGATTGATAAAATAAAACGTCATCAAATATTTTTAAGTCAAGCATCTTATCCAATAAAGGGGTTGCATTTGCTGTTACCGGCAATTTATGCTTTGAAGAAAGAATATCCTGATATAAATATCAGAATTGGTGGGCGTGATGTAACTAGCAATAGCGAGAATGCAGCATATAGTGCGTATATATGTAATTTGATAAGAAAATATGAATTGCTTGAGAATGTGCAATTTTTGGGAGAACTTGGTCCTAAGGAGATGATACGGGAATATTTAGAGGCACATATTTTTGTATCACCATCTACAATAGAAAATTCTGCAAATTCGATAGGTGAAGCTATGATGGTTGGATGTCCTGTGATTGCGTCTTATGTTGGGGGGACACCAAGTCTGATAGAACATCGGAAAAGTGGTATTCTTTACCAATGTGATGCATCCTATATGTTAGCGGGATATATTAGAGAAATCTTTCAACAGGATAGTTTTGCGAGTAATTTATCAAGAAATGCGGTGGAAGTAGCTCGGAAAAGATATGGCAGAAAAAAACTTATTAACGAAATGAAAAATACTTTTTTAAAAATTTTAGAGGCACAAAAAGAAAAATAAAAGGCTTGACCGTAACCGGTTGATCAGAAATAAAAATCCATAGCGATTTGCCTTTGGAGAATAGTACGAGGAGAATAAAATGGAAAAGGTATCTATATTAGTTCCAATTTACAATGTTGAAAAGTATTTGCGCCAATGTTTAGATAGTCTTGTACATCAGACCTTGCAGGATATAGAAATTATTTGTATCAACGATGGTTCTACCGATTCGTCCTTGGAGATTGTGAAGGAGTTTGCGGCGAAAGATTCTCGTATCAGGGTGATTGACAAGGAGAATTCGGGTTACGGAGCATCTATGAATATGGGGCTTTCCATGGCAGCAGGTGAATATATCGGAATTGTCGAAAGTGATGATTTTGCAAGTCCTCAGATGTTTGAAACGCTTTATCAGAGTGCAAAGGAAAAGGATGCTGAAGTAGTTAAGTCGAATTTCTATTTTCATACAAAATTAGATGGGGATGTTTTGTGCAAGAATTTATCTTCTTGCCCGTATGAGACGCTTTATTCTCCTTCGAGCCATCAGGAAATTTGGAATTGTATTCCAACAATTTGGGCGGCAATATACAAAAGGGATTTTTTAGAGAAAAATAATATTGTTTTTTTAGAAACTCCTGGGGCATCTTACCAAGACCAATCTTTCAATTTGAAGGTTCTGTCAGTTGTTGAGAGAATGTATCTTCTTCGGGATGCTTTTTTGCACTATCGTTTTGACAATGAAAATTCATCAATAAGGTCTGTTGGAAAGGTTTTTTGCATTTGTGATGAATACAAGGAAGTTTGGTCCTATTTAAGTCAGCAGGAAGGTATTGGTGACAAGGTAAAGTATTATGTTCCAATGATACAGTTTACTACATACAGAGGAAATTATTACAGGATTGCTGATAAATATAAAAAAGCTTTTTTTCGAGAGGCGCAAAAAGAATTTTTGGAGTTGGAGAAAAATGGTTTGCTGAAACGTCAGTATTGGACGGATGATGAGTGGCTGGAACTCCAGAAGTTCTTGCATCCGGATGCTTTGTACAAAAGCATGATTCATTTTCAGGAAGTGGAAATGCTTCGTGAAGGTTTGTTGAGGTCGATAGCTGCTGTTTCAGGTGTGAGTATTTATGGTGCCGGTAAGGTCGCAAAGTCAGTTTACAAGGATTTGAAAGCATTAGGGGTTTCTGTTTCTGAATTTTTGGTGGCTTCCAAGGAAAATAATCCGTCAGATATAGATGGCATTTCGGTTGCTGCAATAAGTGAGGATTTGTCTGACAGGGAGAGAAAGCTTGTTCTTTTGGCGGTAACGGAAAAAGCACAGTTGGAGATTTTGTCGAGCCTTGTAAAAGCTGGATATAGGAATATCATAGCTATGGACAACAAGCTGCGGCATGCGATTTCTAGGCATGAAGTGTTTTCATGGAGTACTGTTGAAGAAGGGGAGAAATAGTGGATATCGAACGAGGTTTATTGAGAAAATATCGCTCAGGGCTTTTGGCTTGGTATGATTTTGAGCCAAGGAGCAAGGGGTTGTATATTGGCAGTGAAAATGATGATGTGGTGGAAGCCTTAAGTGAGTTAAGGCTTTCTTTTTGTTCGATGGATGAAATAGATAAATTCAATGGCAAGGAATTTATGTATATCGTTTTCATTGAGAGTTTGGAACTGTCAGAGCATATTGAAATGGTATTAAAAAAGCTTTATGGAATGCTTTGCCCAAGAGGGCATTTGATTTTGGGCATGAATAATCGGCTGGGCATAAAGTATTTTTGTGGTGATTATGATAAGTATACGGGTGAGAGTTTTGACAGTATAGATGATTATCGGACAGTATATTCGTCTGGTATGGCGGATTTTGTCGGAAGAAGCTACAGTGAAGGTGAGCTTCGTAAGTTTCTATTGGAAGCTGGTTTTAGAAAAAGCAGATTCTATTCGGTATTATCTGACTTGAAAAATCCATCGTTTCTTTTTGCAGAGGATTATCTTCCCAATGAAGAATTGTCGATACGAGTGTTTCCCGCTTACAATAATCCAAAATCCGTATTTTTGGACGAAAGATATTTGTATACTACTTTGGTAAAAGAAGGCTTGTTTCATAAGTTGGCGAATGCTTATTTGATAGATTGTACCTTGGACGGGGAATTTTCTGATGTGCTGCATGTGACATCTTCTTTTGACAGAGGAAAAGAGGATGCTCTTTTGACCATGATTCGCCAAAATGATGTAGCAGAGAAACGTGCAGGGTATGAGGAAGGAAAACTGCGGTTAAAAGCGATTGCAGAAAATCATAAGCGATTGCAGGGCAGAGGGATATCTGTAATTGAATCAGATTTTGCAGGGGATAAGCTTTCTATGCGTTATTGCCATGCAGAGAGCGCACATGCTTATCTAAGGAATTTGGCAGTTACCAATAAGGCACAATTTTTGGATGTATTTGATAAGTTTTATGAGTGCATAAGAAAATCTTCAGAACCTGTTGGAGAAGATGAGAATGGTATCATTTTAAAGTACTGCTATTGGGACATGATTCCGTTGAATGCTTTTTATGAAAATGGTGAGTTTGTATTTTACGATCAGGAATTTGCGATAGAAAATTATTATCTGAATGCTGTTGTGATTCGTGCTGTTGATTGCTTTGGAGATGTACTTTCCTCAAGTGAAATAAGCGATTTGCTGAAGCGTTACCAGATTGCTTGCAATGTGGAAAAACTTAGACTTGATCAGGCGGAAAGACATGCCAAGTTAATAAAATCAAAGGAACTTTTGGCATATCATAATTCTTGCCGGGTGGATTCCGCAATACTGCATGCGAACAGGCAAAAGATAAATTTTTCTATGGATGAGTACAAAAATCTTTTTGCAGAGATATTTTCTGATGCAGAAAATGTAAAAATTATACTTTTTGGCACTGGGAATTTTGCCAAAAGATATATGCAGATGTATCATGCAGATTATCCTGCTTTTGCGGCAATCGATAATAATCCTAAAAATCAGGGAAAAGATTTCTATGGAGTAAGGGTATATTCTCCGGATTTTTTAAATACATTGCCTGCTGATGAATATAAGGTCATTATTTGTATCAAGAATTTTATGCCTGTGCTGCGGCAGTTAAAGAACATGGGCGTAAAGAATTATGCCGTGTTTGACAGCAGCAGGGATTATCCAAGGAAAATGGACGTAGCTGTGGTTAAGGGTAAAGAGCAATCTCCTGAAGAAAGGAAGCCATTTCATATCGGATATATTGCCGGGGTATTTGACCTTTTTCATTTTGGGCATCTGAATCTTTTGCGGCGCGCAAAGGAACAATGTGATTACTTGATTGTCGGTGTTGTAAGCGATGAAGGTGTTTGCAAATATAAAAAGGTAAAACCGTTCATTCCGTTTGAGGAACGGATTGAGGTGGTGAGGGGCTGTCGTTATGTGGATCGGGCGGAGAAGATACCGCCTGATTTTGGCGGTACGAAAGATGCTTGGAGAATGTATCATTTTGACGTGCAGTTTTCCGGCAGCGATTACGAGAAGGATGCTTACTGGCTGGAGGAAAAGAAATTTTTGGAAGAGCATGGATCAACGATGGTGTTTTTCCCATATACTGAGCAGACAAGTTCGACCAAAATAAAGGCACTGATTAATCAAAGGCTGGACGAAAAGTAATTCATAAGGTGGTTGAAATGGAAATTGTTACGACTATGGCTGGGGTGGATGCTTTTCGCCCTCGGCAGGGGATTTGCGATTTGGCAAAAGCAGGATTTCGGAATATTGTATTGGATCTATCCCTGCTTTGCAGTCCTTCTATGATAGAAAAGGCTGGCAGGGGCAGGAATCTTTCAGGGAATGTTATCCGTGCGGCGGAAAGCCGTCGTATAGATTTGACGGAAAATCCTGCCGCTATGTTCGAGGCGTGCCAGCCTATTGTCTCTGCAATAAAAGACCAGAAATTAAATATTTCTCTGGCAAAGGCACCTTGCTTTTCGAGAAAGACGAAAAGACTTTTGGAATTGCAGTGCCTTATGGTTTCCTTGGCAGAGGAATCTATTCGTGTTGTATCGGATTTGAAGGCAAAATTTCTTTTAGTGCCTCCTTTGCTGGATGGGGAAGCACGGGATTTTGGGACGTTGAATTTGGAATATTACCGGTCTTTTATTGAGCCAGCAAAAAGCTTAGGCGTTACGGTACTGATACCGAATCAGTGCAAATATCTAAATGGGCACTATGTGCGAGGGTTTTGCATGGAAGAAAGAGACACGGTTTCGTTTTTGGATAGGTTGAATCATGAAGCAGGTACTGACTGCTTTGGCTTTGCCTTGGATGTTGGCGAGGCAAATCTTTGCGGGAAAAATTTATACGATATGGCGTGTGTTCTTGGAAAGTATTTGAAAGTTGTTTTGTTGGCGGATGGGAATGGGAGCGAAGCGCAAAGACTGCTTCCTTTTTCAGCGGCAGGTGTGGGAGGATCTAAAACAGATTGGTTAAATTTGATACGTGGGCTTCGTAAAGCGGAGTTTGACGGACAGCTTGTACTTGACATGAAGGATACCGTGGATGCATTTTCACCGTTGCTTCGTCCGGAACTCCTAAAATTGGGAAAATCTGCAGCGGAGTATATGAAATGGCAAATTTCCATGGAATCCTTGCTGAAAAAGTATCCGAAGCTGCGCGTGATCGGACATTCCCAGTGCTTCTGGGCGGAGCTGAGCGGCGATATTACGGAGGAATTATATGAAGTGTTATGGGACACAATATCCGCCCTTGTTTACTTGCGATAACAATAAGAGCCTTTGGGATACAGAGTTTTGTGGGATAATGGTGCGTTCTCCCGAGAACTTGAAGGCAATCCCTGAGGATTGCGCGATTTTTATCTGCAATGTTTATTATCGCGAAATTGAGGAACAGCTTCATCGGATGGGGTTAAAGAATCCAATCGAATATTTTAATGATGAATATGCACCCATGTTTTGTTTTGACCGTTTGAAGGAGGTATGAGGATGCTGGAACTTGGAATGCAGTCGCAGTATCTGGTAAAGGATACTTGTCCGGAAACGGGGTTTGGAGCATTGAAGCGGGCTGGATTTTCCTGTACGGATTTCAGCCTGCATGGGTATCTGAAAAATACGGATATTTATCATGGAAAGCTGAATGAATTTTTTAGCAAGTCCTTGCAGGAGCTGGAAGAATTCTTTTTGCCGCACAAGCAGGCAGCAAAAAAAAACGGGGTTCGTGTGCATCAAATGCATATGCCGTATCCTGTTTATGTGCCATTGGCATCAAAGGAAGTGAATCAATATTTGCGAAGCGAGGTTGCTCCGAAAAGTATAGAGCTTTGTTCTTTTTTTGATTGCAGGTATTTGGTTGTGCATGGCTTCAAGCTATCTCGGTTTCTTGGTTCCGAGGATGCGGAATGGGCAGAGATGGAGCAGTTTTTATGTGATATTTTTCCAATGGCAAAAGAACGAGGTATTACAATTTGCGTGGAGAATCTTTATGAAAGTATCAGCGGTCATATCGTTGAAGGCCCATGCTGCAATGCAGACAAGGCAATCGAGCGTATCGACCGATGGAATGAGGCATATGGTGCAGAGGTACTTGGTTTTTGCTTTGATACGGGACATGCAAATTTGATTGGAATTGATTTTGAGGATTTTTTGACTGCATTGGGACACCGCTTGAAGGTGCTTCATATTCATGATAATGATGGTGTGATGGATTTGCATCAGATTCCTTTTACGTTTGCAAAGACAAGGGAGAATAAGGCATCCACGGATTGGGAGGGCTTTATTCGGGGGTTGAGACGAATTCATTATGATGGGGTATTGAATTTTGAGGCTTCGCCTGCGCTGCATGCGTTTCCGGATGCGTTGCAAATGGAAGTCCTGAAAATGTTGGCAGGTATAGGAAAATACTTTTCGGATAGGATTTTGGAGCGGGAAGAGTAGTGCGTTCTGCATGCAAGGAGGGATTTGATGGTAAAGCATGATTATCTTGTAGTTGGCAGCGGTCTTTTTGGTGCCGTGTTTGCTCATGAAATGAAGAAGGCGGGAAAGTCTGTGCTTTTGCTGGAGAAGAGAGCGAAGGTTGGAGGAAATATCCGCACAGACAAGATTGAGGGAATTGATGTGCATGTGTATGGGGCGCATATTTTTCATACGAATCAAAAGCCTGTTTGGGATTATGTGAATGAGGTGACGGAGTTTCGCCCGATGAGCCATGCGCCTGTGGCAAATTACAAGGGAGAGATTTACAGCTTGCCTTTTAACATGTATACGTTTTATGCGATGTGGGGGGTAAGAACTCCAAAGGAGGCTCGTGCCAAGCTGGCAGAGCAGCAGGCAGAATATGCAGGCATTGCGCCAAGGAATTTAGAGGAACAGGCGTTAAAGCTGGTAGGGCATGATATTTATGAAAAGCTGATCAAGGGTTATACGGAAAAACAATGGGGCAGGAAGTGCACGGATCTGCCGGCCTTTATTATCCGTCGCTTGCCTGTTCGCTTGAACTACAACAACAGCTATTTCAATGATATGTATCAAGGAATTCCAAAGCAGGGCTATACGCATTTTATAGAAAAGCTGCTGGAAGGAATCGAGGTTCGTACAGGTATTGATTTTTTGGAGGATAAGCAAAGGTGGGAAAGCATGGCGGATAAGGTTGTATTTACTGGAAGGGTAGATGCATATTTTGAAGAGTGCTTTGGACCTTTGGAGTACCGCAGCTTGCGTTTTGATACGAGGGTTCTGGAGGAAGAAAACTATCAGGGGATTGCGGTGATGAATTATACTTCTGCGGATGAGCCGTATACCAGAGTAATCGAGCATAAGCATTTTATGCCGTGCGAGAGTGATAAAACAGTGGTAACGTGGGAGTATTCGCAGGAATGGAATACGGGTGTGGAGCCGTATTATCCTGTGAATGACGAGAAGAACAGTGCGCTTTACACGCAATATGAGGAGAAAGCCAAGTCCGTGCCAAATGTGCTTTTCGGCGGGCGATTGGGAACCTACCGTTATTGCAATATGGATCAGATTGTTGAACAGGCTTTGGAAATGGCAGGGCGTGAGAAGCTGAATAGTTAAGCATCAAGGCACGAGGGGCTTTTTGTTGCGGTTTTCCTCGCTGGATTGTATGATAGAGTTAGGAAGGATAAGGAGGGGTGTTGTATGAGAACCGTAGCGGTTGGTGTGCAGGATTTTGCAAAGCTTCGGGAGAACGACTGTTTCTATGTAGATAAGACGGCATTTATCAAGGAATGGTGGGAGAGCATGGACAGTGCAACTGCTATCATGCGTCCCCGCAGGTTCGGCAAGACCTTGACGATGGATATGGTGGCGAAGTTCTTTTCCATAG
>CALELM010000100.1 GCA_937902665.1 uncultured Selenomonadaceae bacterium | reverse complement strand
GGCAATGAATCGGTTCAATTCACGAAAAATCAAAAAACAGGAAGAAAAATAGATTCGTTGGGAGGATGGCAAGATGGCAGAGATTACGGCACTGTATGCAGATGAAAACGGGGAAATCTTTGATGTACCCGGTTTTGCGGGAATGGGGCGAATCGGCAGGGAGACTGTCCTGCTTACGCCACAGGATCTGATTCCTCTTCCAGAGAGTGCGGATTTGATGTTTTTGCCGGATCGCCTAGCTATTGGCATGAGTCCCGATGGAGAGATTTTGCCGTTGACAGGCAGGGCTGTGGCTGCCATTCTTCCCGCAGGATATACAAGGCTCTTTCTTCCTGCTTATGAAAAGGCGGAGGGGGCAAAGCAGCTCCCTCTTTATGGCTATACAGCAGTGGTGGTTTATAAGGACGAGCTTTACGCAGCTGCTGTTTACACGGATGAGAATGATAAGTGGGACCCTGTGCATTACAATACGCATGACTTAAAGAAGCTGGTGCAGCGCACAAAGAAAGAGCTGAAGGGAAATCGAATCGTGGAGCAGGTCGGCAACTGTTCCTTGCAGTGGCATTGCTGTACGGCACAGAATCTTTTTTATCGGCGTTGGGAGGCTGGCATCCCAACCTCGCCCGTCTGTAATGCAAATTGCTTTGGGTGCATTTCATTGCAGCCTGCGGAATGTTGCCCATCGCCGCAGAGCAGGATATCCTTTCGTCCAACGCCAGAAGAAATTGCAGAGGTCGGTATTTACCATCTTTCGGTTGCACCGAATGCTATTATAAGTTTTGGGCAAGGCTGTGAGGGAGAGCCTTCCTTGGCTTTTGAGGCAATATCCGAGGGGATTCGACTGATTCGCAAAAAGACAGGGCGTGGGCAGATTAACATGAATTCCAATGCAGGGTATACGGAAGGCGTGAAGAAGATTGTGGATGCAGGACTGGATTCCCTGCGTGTCTCCATCATCAGTGCAAGGGAGGAAGGCTATAATGCTTATTATCGTGCCTCCTATCAGCTTTCTGACGTAAAGGAATCCATTCGGTATGCCTTGGCACATGGTGTTTATGTGTCCTTGAATATGCTTACTTTTCCGGGATTCAATGATCGCGAGGAGGAACTTGAGGTTTGGCAGGAGTTTTTTCATGAGCTGCCTGTTCAGATGATACAGGTAAGAAACCTCAACGTGGATCCAGATGCATTTTTGGACATTATGCCGCCTGCGCAAGGGAAAATTCTTGGAACTAAAAGCTTTTTGGAATGTTTGCATAAGGACTTTCCTCAGCTTGTGATAGGCAGCTTCAGTCATTATGTGGAATAGAAAAATTTTTAAGAAGCAATAGGAGAAAATCGTATTTTTGCGGTGCTTCAAAAAAGGATTTTTAGCTAGCTGGGCGAATACTATAAGTGGCAAGAAAGTAGTGGTATCATGCGATTTATAGAGGGGGATTTTTTATGTTGCGAGACAGTATTAAGGACAATGTGGAGAAAAAGCGTGAATTCCTTGAGGATATTTTTGATTTGGCGATGGAGCAGTCTACCGGTTCTCGAGGCAAGGTCAGTGGGGCGCTTTCCCCGTTTCGTGTTGATATGACTGAGACAGATGCCAGATATGAGATTGTGGCAGAGCTTCCCGGATTTTCCAAGGAAGAGATCACGGTTTCCTATGTGGAGGATTCCCAGTTGATCATTCGGGCAGAACGTTCAGATGTAGAGGATGATACGGTACGCTACATTTACAAGGAACGCCGCACTGGCGAATTTGAGCGTGCCTTTCGTGTGGAAGATATTGTTAAGGAGGAGGTTTCCGTTAGCTATGAAAATGGGCTCCTGCATATCGTGCTTCCAAAGGATGCCAAGGAAGAAAACAAGACCATTTTTGATATTAACTAATGGATGCAGGGGCTGGTTAGCTTCTAAGGACATGCAAATGCTGCGTGTCCTTTTTTCATAAAATACAGAATGACGAAAACGAGATGGATATGACTTGGCATTGGTTTAGGAACGTGTCGATTCATTGCTGCATGCAGATTGGCGAGAAGATTTTAGCAGTGTTTCCCTAGACAAAGAAAAATGAAAGTGCTATAGTAGAAACAATAATTTTCAAGAAAGCTTAGGAAAGAAGGGGTTATGTTGGCATACTATTTTGAGGAACCGTCGCATACTTTTGGGGAGTATCTCCTTGTTCCGGGATATTCTTCCGATCAATGCATTCCCACGAATGTTTCTCTGAAAACGCCGCTGGTGAAATTCAAGAAGGGCGAAGAACCAAAGATTTCCATGAATATTCCGATGACGTCTGCTATCATGCAGGCGGTTTCCGATGATTCCATGGCGATTGCGCTTGCAAAAGAGGGCGGTGTCTCTTTTATTTATGGCTCGCAGTCGATTCGCGAGGAAGCTGAGATGGTCCGCCGTGTCAAGAACTATAAGTCCGGTTTTGTGGGCAGTGACTCTAACATTAAGCCGACAACGACTCTGGGGGAGATTCTCCGTCTTTTGGCAGAGACTGGTCATTCCACGATGGCAGTTACTGAGGATGGTACTTCCAACGGAAAGTTGCTTGGTATTGTGACGAGCCGTGATTATCGGGTCTCCCGCATGACGATGGACGTTCAGGCAAGGGATTTCATGACACCATTTGAGAAGTTGATTTATGCAGATGCGGAAACGACATCTCTTTCCCAAGCAAACGATATTATTTGGGAAAACAAGCTCAATATGCTTCCCTTGGTTGATAAGGAGCAGCGTCTCCGTTACATGGTGTTCCGCAAGGATTATACGGACAATAAGGAAAATGCTTTGGAACTGATTGACAGGCAAAAGCGGTATATTGTTGGTGCAGGTATCAACACGCGTGATTATGCGGAGCGTGTTCCTGCATTGCTGGATGCTGGCGCTGACGTGCTTTGCATTGATTCCTCGGAGGGCTTTTCTGAGTGGCAGCGGATTACGCTTCGGTACATTCATGAGCATTTTGGTGAAGATGTCAAGGTGGGGGCAGGCAATGTCGTTGATGCGGAAGGTTTCCGGTTTCTTGCAGATGCCGGTGCTGACTTT
>CALELM010000099.1 GCA_937902665.1 uncultured Selenomonadaceae bacterium | reverse complement strand
CCTTTAGGCATCTGATGGGATTAAGCCGCCAGCAGAGCAGTCTGTTCCTCAGCAAGGGACAAGGAATTCCTCAAGTGGAAGTCGAGGAGAAAGGAAAATCATTCCTGATTTCGCAGGTGTCAGGTGTCCGAATCGGACACCTTTTTTGCAAACATCGTAGAAAAATATACAGTTTTTTAAAACAGCGCACAGAATATGCTGTTAAGCTTGCTATGGCAATCAGTACAATAAGTCTGTATGCCGCAATCACAAAAATGGGAGCAGAAAGATATGGACATCATATTGCAGGAAAAGCACTAAACTGTCCAGAGATTCAAAAGCTAATCTTGGAGGGAAAATGCTTATGGCATTTTCTTGAACAATGGCGTTATAATATAAGTACAAATGTTTATCTCAAAAGAACTAGAGAGCGAGTTTCGTGGAAGGATCTGGTGTGTTATGGGGTTGTTTCGTTACAGGGCACAGGATGCAGATGGGGTGTTGCAGGAAGGCGAGCTTCAAGCGGAGAGTGCGAGGGAGGCGGCGCAGGTGCTCAGGGGGCAGATGCTGCGTGTGCTTCAAGTGCGGGAGGTACGGGAAAAAGGCAGGAAATGGAAGAGGTGGAAGCATCTTTCCCTGCAACGGAGACATGCGGTGCTTTTTTGCCGCCAGCTTGCCGTGATGATAGATACACAGCCACTGCATCAGGTTTTGTCGGCAATCGGAAGCCAAGGCGGTGAGAAGGCATATCTGGAAATGGTGCAGAAGGTGCATGCAGAGGTGGAGCTGGGGCATGGGCTGTCGGAGGCTCTTCGGAGCTACGATGATATTTTTCCGAGGAGCGCTGTCCAGCTGATTGCGGCAGGCGAAGCAAGCGGAACCTTGCCGGAGGTGCTGAATCGGCTGGCAGGGCATTTGGAGAAGGATTATGCGGCGAGGCAAAGGTTTCAGGCAATTCTCGTATATCCTGTGATTCTTGCAGTGAGTGCATTGGTCGTTGGCGTTCTTATGATATTTTTTATTTTGCCCTCGTTTGCGGCATTTTTTGAGGGCTTGTCCATGGAGCTTCCTTTGCCGACGAGAATTCTTCTGTTTCTTGGAAGGGTGCTGGCAGAAGATGGTGCATGGGTTGCAGGTGGAGGACTGCTCCTGCTGGTTCTTTTTGCATGGCTGTATTCCGTGGAGGGGGTACGTTATGCGGTGGACAGGTGGCTTTTGAGGATTCCTGTTTTTGGACAACTCAAGCAAGAAACGGCTTGGATGTATCTTTTGGGAACGCAGGCAGTACTTTTGGAGAGCGGGATTCGCATGGATATGGCACTGGAACTTGGAAAAGAAGTGACAGAGAACCGTTACCTGCAAAGGTTCATGGAAAAGACGAGGAAGGAGGTCTTGGGAGGCAGCACACTGGCAGCGGTGCTTTCTGGCTGTCCCGTGTTTCCTGCGATGCTCCTTCAGCTTGTCGATGCGGGGGAACGTGCCGGCAGGCTGGAGGAAATGCTTCAAAAGGCGGCGGATTATTGCCGGCTGTCTGCGGAAATCCACACACAAAAAATGCAGGCTCTTTTGGAGCCTGCGCTTATCCTTGTTATGGGAGGTATCGTGATTTTCTTTGTCCTTGCGGTTGCCGTTCCCATGCTGGATTCCATGGAAGCCGTGGGGATGTGAGAATAAGGCTATTATTCCGGCAGAGTTTCCTCTGTCCCGTTCGGGTCTTCCGATGCATGGTACTTTCCAAGCATGGTCAGGATGCTGTTCTTGTTGAAGATGTAGGCATCGGAGGAAAGGTCTTGGCTTTCGTGGTAGCGACGGGAGGGGGCGTTCAGGATGCCGCAGATGGTGTCGTAAATCATGTCATTGCTGAAATAGCGGCTGGCATGCGAACGAAGGATATCTGCCTTTTGGGGGAACAGACTTTGGTATTCAGGGGAAAGGTACAGGAACATCGGAATCCGTACCATATCGAAGCTGAATACGTCCGGATTGTGGGAGATGACGAGGTTTTCCCCATGGTCTGAAAAGTAAAGCATGGCCTGAAGGTTCAGGTTTTCCTTTGCATAGTCATAAATCTGGGACAGGACGTGATCCGTGTAGAGAATGCTGTTGGCATAAGAATCGGCAGCAGTTGCCATGCCGGTGCCATCTGCCGTTTTCCATTTCTCGAATTCCTTCGGATAGCGGTTGTTGTAGTAGATGTGGCTTCCCATGATGTGAAGCACGATGAAGTTGTTGGCTTGCGGATTGACCTTTTTCAGATAATCCAAAAGAATTTCGTCATACTTGTCGGAATTGTTGTAGGCATCGTCCGTCCATTCCGAATGATCCGCACCTTTGGCAACGAGTGTGATAACGCTGTCGTATTGCCCATAGCGTCCTTGGTTGCTGAACCACCACGTTTCGTAGCCTGCCTTTCTTGCTGCGTCAATGATGGAGCAGGAATCTATGAAATCCTTGTCGTTGTACTGGCTTTGTTCCGTCAGTGCGCGCTGGAGCGTTGGCACGGTTTGGGAAAAGACCGCATACGAGTTTTGGAAAAGCAGGAAATTCGGATCGCTTTCTGCGCATTTGCTGAGCCAAGGCGTGTTGTCAAAGGAAAATCCGGGAGAGAAGGCTTTCATGTAATCACGGGAAGCGGATTCCCCGATAACGACGAGAACGGTTCCGGGATTCTCGGTCAGAGCAGGAAGAGCCTGCGCAGGATCGATATCCAAGGTGCTGTAGCGTTCCTCGTGATGGCTGCCGTACTTTTGCGTCTGCGCAACGTAGTCAGAAACGTCATTCCATAGGCCAACGATCGAGGCTTCCGAAAGGTGCCAAAGGGGAACTACGCAAATCATGCCGAGAAGCAGGGCGGCAAGCGATGCCGTATGGGATGCCTTTGTTCTGCGGCGAAGCATGCGAAGCCCAAGGAAGCAATGCAGCCTGCAAGCGAGAAGGAAAAGGAGAAGCCCAACGGCGGCAATGACAAACAGCCAAAAGAATCCCACGTTGGATTCCAGAAAGTCGATGCTCTCTCTCCAGTTTGTCAGGTAAAGAGCCATGAGAGAGGCAGGGGAAAGGCAGTGCCAGAACATGATGTAGTAGGCATACTGGATGATGGGGACAGCGAGAAGCAGCAGGTTGAGCAGCGACATGAAGATGCTGACAGCCTTGATTTTTTTGGTCTGCATCAGGAGCTTTTCCAGTGCCGTCAAAAAGACAAAAATCGCTGTGCCGATGATGAAATCATAGGAAATCTTTGACATGTACCATGCACTGTTGTAGGTCCATGTGTAGAGGAGTGGGAATGCCGAGCACCACCCAAGCCCCGTGATGAGGTTTGGCAGGTTCTGCCTGCAAAAAAGAGGAACCTGCACGCCATATTGCAGGAGCGAAAGCACCGCAACAGTCGGAAGGAGGAGAGGCAGAAAATACTTGGCGCTCATGTCCTGCCCGATGTTGATATAGAAGGCAATCAGGCAGAGGAAGTAAGCAAAGGATGCCGTTGTGCTTTTTACGAGAGCGTCCTGCGTTTTTGCGGAAATATTCATAGGTCACTGTCCTTTTCAAAATATTGGGGAAACGAAAGCATTTCCCGCTCTGCATGTGCAAGCTTCCAAGCAGCAGTGCAACACGCTTATTTTACTATAGGAGAAAAGTCTCGTCAAAATAAAATTGTTGGAAAGATGCATTTTGAAACGCGAAAAGGGACTGCCGCGCATTCGTCAGCAATCCCTTTTAAAAAAGGGGTCCAAGAAGCCGTTTCTTTCTTATGTCTAAAACCTGCGACTCGCAGGTGGGTGCCCTAAGTTCGGTTTCTGCTATTCGTCTGAAACGATGCAGCATCTGCCAAAATCAAATCGGATTCCCTAAAGAAAATGTAGGTTAGACATATGAGAAAGCACACGCACATCCCAGGCTTGTCCTTCTTTATGTGTATCATATCACAAAAAAATAACAGGTGCAAGACTTGACAAAATGGAATCGTACCAATAAATCACATTTTTGACAGAGAATGCATTTTTGCGGAAATTGAACATTTTGGCAGAATTTGTGCAGAAAAATGCAGACAAAACGCAGGAGACCTTGTATAATGGATGTAACGACTTTTGTGGAGGAGCATGGAAATGGACGTTACATACAGCGTAGCTATCAGCTACAAGAATGACTTGGGATATATTGAGTATAGCGAAACGGAACGGGCTGTCAATGTTGTTCTTGCAAGTGAGGAAGGGAAGAAGCTCGTTGAGGATTATTTGAGCGTTTCGCATGAAATCATGGTCCCGCACAATACCTTGATGGACATGACGAAGGAAGTGGTTCAGCCATTGGAGAGCAAGGAAAGCCTTCAGCTGGCTCTCACGAGGCTTTGGAATGAAACGAAGGTGCATGTAGATTGGTCAAGGCCAGTGGATTATGTCAAGGCGCACCCACGGTATTGATGAGAAAAATGTGAAAGACCGTTTCCTCATGGCGTTGGGGAAACGGCCTTTCTTTTTGCTTGGCGTAGATTAGTGGACGTGATCCTTGTCGATGAACGGACGGTTCATCTCGTTTTGGAAATTGATAATTTTCTGGGAAGCGCAGTCTTCCTTCACATCGACAAATTCGATGGACTCGAGGATGGAGGTCATTTGCTCACGGATGCCGTCAAGGTAGGCATGGCGGAGAGCCGCCTGTTCCCCTTTTTCCTCCTCCGTAAGTCCTTCTTTTCGTTTCTTGCGGGCAAGCTCGTTGATACGGGCAACCAGTTCTGGTGTAATCATGAAAAACCTAACCTTTCTTTTGTGGGTTATGCTGTTGACAGCAATATTAAAGCACAGCGGAAAGGGAGAGTCAAGGGACGGACGGAGGAAAGTGTTTTTCCTTGGCGTAGTTTTATGAAAAAAAGGTTTGCGGAAGGGAGTTTTTTGTATGGCAGTTACGGCACCGACACCGCCAGCGCCGCCGACACCGCCACAGGTACCGAAGGTCGTCTTGCAGGAGGGCGGCACGGTCAAGGAAACATCGACTCCGCAGAGCCACGGGCCGCAGAGCGATGAGGAGCGGAATGAGGCAAAGGCAAGGGAGTCCGTGGCAGATGGAAATGGTGCGCTCTCCAAGACGACGGTGGGAGGAACGCAGGCAAAAAAGCATGGGCAAGAGGAACAGAAACAAGAGGAAAAGCCTGCCAAATCCCAATCGGTTGGGTCTGCCACTTCCGTTCGGGAGATAGATACAGAAGAACGGGATGCGCAGATAGAGGCATTGCTCAAGGACAGCCAAAAAGAACAGGGACAGGAGAAGCAGACGGAGGTGAAGCAGCCTGCCTCCGATGCGCATGGCGCACATGGACCTGCTTACTGGGGATTCAGCTTGGTTTCTGCCGTGGCTATGGTGGTCATGCTGTACAAGCATTTTCTGGTGAAAAAGGAGCGGAAGGAAGTTCCCGTGCAGGACGAAACGGAGCTTCGCCCCGGCATGACGGCAGGGCAGGTGCTTCAGGAAATGGAAAAACAGGAGAGCGTGAGGCATGTTGCTCCGACAGCGGCGGCGAGGGAATATGCCGTGCAGTCCTCCGTAAAGCCATCGCCTCCGATGGCGAAAGAGCAGGACGGAGCGGAAGCTCCTGCTAAGCCTGTGAGGGTTGCGCGCAGGGAAGCGAAACAGAACGAGGACGGGCATTTTGAGGTGCGGATCTGAAAAAGGTTATCTAGAAATTCTGATGCTAAAGAATTTATGATTGGAAGCAATCCAGCTTATTGAGTATGTTCACCCTAATCAAATATTGCATAAACTCAGCCAAAGCGGATAAATAGCACTGCGACAGCTTTTGATAGTTGCCAGTGCTATTTTTTGCAGGGATTTCTGATGGGGCTGTTGCATGAGTGAGAAATCACTTGTGCAACAGCCTCATAATTATTTCTCTTTTTTAGGGACTGCCCTCTTTTACGATTGGGGTGAATAGTGGTAAAATGAAATAGTTATAGCTCATGGTGCATTTCTTTTGATGCTTTTGGATGTGGCAAGTTCATTCTGCCAAAAGTTTTGCTGTGAGTCGTTTGTTTGTTCAACTTCATTAAGGAGGGGAGGATACCGTTACGAAGGTGGTAATGGTGTTGTGATGGATATGAATCTTGCTGTAATCAAGCGTTCTGGAATCACTGTGGAATATCATCGGCAAAAAATTTTTAATGCGATTGCTGGTGCGAACAACGATAGTACGGAGCAGATGACTCAGGACGAAATGATGGCGGTTACGCTTCAGGTAGAGAAGAATCTGGAGGGACGCGACCATGTGACGGTGGAGGATATACAGGATATTGTAGAAAAGGAGCTGATGAAGCATGATTTCTATGATATTGCGAAAAAATATATCAGGTATCGCCAGCGTCACGAGGAACGCCGTGCGGCGCAGAAGCACTTGATGAGCTGCTATCGGGATATCTTCTTTGCAGATGCCGTGGATTCGGACATGAAGCGGGACAATGCAAATATCAATACGGATGCATCCATGGGAATCATGCTGAAGCTTGGCGCAGAGGGCGCAAAGCACTTTGTGGATAATTATGTTTTGCCGGAGGCATACGCTTCGGCAGACAAGGATAATTATATCCATATTCATGACAAGGATTTCAGCCTGATTACGTTCAACTGCTGCCAGATTGACCTGCTGAAGCTGTTTCATGGGGGCTTTTCAACGGGGCATGGCTTCCTTCGGGAGCCAAACTCAATTCGTGCTTATGCATCGCTTGCCTGCATTGCGATCCAGTCGAACCAGAATGACATGTTTGGCGGGCAGTCCATTAACTGCTTTGACTACGCTATGGCGGAGGGGGTAAGGAAATCCTTCCGCAAGGCTGTCGCAGGAGAGGCGTTCAAGGCTGTGGCGTACCGCTTCGGTACGGATTCTTTGGGCGAGGAAAAGGCTTTTCAGAAGGCATTTTCGAGTGCTGCGGATCTGACAAAATGCTGCTTTGCGGAATCTAGGGAGAGTTCTGCCTGCCAGTCCTCCGTGGAGGAGATCCAGCGGGGCTTGGAGCATGTTCTTCGGGAGAAATATCATCTTTCGGCAGAGCATGCGGCAAAGGATGCAGGGACGATTTATGACCTTGCTTGCAGGGATGTGGTGGAGGAAACTCATCAGGCGATGGAAGCCTTGATTCATAATTTCAATACCCTGCACAGCCGTGCCGGTGCGCAGGTGCCGTTTAGCTCTATCAATTATGGGATGGATACGACACCGGAGGGACGCTTGGTGACGAGCGAGGTGCTGAATGCCATTATGGCAGGGCTTGGCAATGGGGAAACGCCGATTTTCCCGATTTCTGTTTTCCAGCTAAAGGCGGGCGTGAACTATAATCCGGAGGACGTGAATTACGATCTTTTCCAGAAAGCATGTTGTGTCAGCGCAAAGCGGCTCTTTCCGAACTTTGTTAATTTGGATGCGCCGTACAACCTCCAGTACTACAAGGAAGGCGATTACAACAGCTATGTGGCGACGATGGGATGCCGTACTCGTGTCATGAGTAATATCAATGGGCCGGAGGAATCCGGCAGCCGAGGGAATTTCTCCTTTGTTACAATCAATCTGCCGAAGCTGGCACTGGAAGCGGAAGGCAACTTGGACAAGTTTTGGACGCTTTTTGACAAATATATTGCGATTTCGCATGATTACCTGCAATTCCGCTTGAAGACGATTGAGGAAAAGCATGTTTACAATTACCCATTCCTGATGGGGCAGGGCGTGTGGATGGACAGCGAGAAGCTGGCTCCCGGCGATTCCATTCGGGAGGTCTTGAAGCATGCTTCGTATTCCATTGGCTTTTGCGGGTTGGCGGAATGCCTTGTGGCATTGACAGGGAAGCACCACGGTGAGAGCGAGGAGTCGCAGAAGCTGGGGCTTGAAATTGTGGGACATCTTCGCAAGGCAGTAGATGCGTATACGAAGAAGGAGTCTATGAATTGGACCTGCTTTGGCACGCCGGCAGAGAGTACGGCAGGACAGTTCCAGCGTTCCAATCGAAAGATTTACGGCGTGATACCGGGGGTTACGGATCGTGACTACATGACGAACAGCAGCCATGTGCCTGTCTACTACAAGATTCGAGCCATTGACAAGATTCGCATAGAGGCTCCTTATCATGCGCTTGAGAATGCAGGGCATATTGCCTACATCGAGATGGACGGGGATCCCTCCAAGAACATTCAGGCATTTGAGGCGATTGTCCGTGCCATGCATGACCATGACATGGGATATTTTTCCATCAACCACCCAGTAGACAGGGACCCTGTCTGCGGCTATACGGGAATCATAGAGAATGAGTGTCCGCATTGCCACCGCAAGGAAGTGGAGACAGGAACCTTTGTGATAAAGAGAATGCGGGTTTGAGAGTTAGGGAGGAAGCGTTGCTATGAAAACGATACATACGGACAAGGCACCGGCGGCTGTTGGACCGTACAGCCAAGCGATTGCAGTAAATGGGATGCTGTATCTTTCCGGGCAGATAGCTATTCTGCCGGAGGCAGGGAAGATTGTTGCAGAGGATATTGAGGGGCAGGCGGAGCAGTGCTGCAAGAATATAGAAGCTGTGCTTTCTGAAGCTGGCATAGATATGAGCGCTGTGGTGAAAACGACCTGTTTCCTTGCAGAAATTGCAGATTTCCAGAAATTTAATGCTGTTTATGCAAGGCATTTTATCAGCAAGCCTGCGAGAAGCTGTGTTGCAGTCAAGGACTTGCCGGCAGGCGCGCTTTGCGAGATAGAAGCGACAGCGGTCTTGGAGGAAGCATAAGAGACAAGATGTGCATGGTGTTTGCTGTGCACATTTTTGCATGTAAGGGAAGCAGGGGCTGAATGGGGAGGTTTATATGAGGGGCAGGAAATATTTTGCAGTCTTGCTTGCGGGAATGCTTTTGCTGGCATGCTTGGCTGGCGGATGCCAATCCTCAAAGGATGGGGACGGCAGGCAGGCAGGTTCCAAGGAAGAAGGCACGTTTCATATCGTGACTTCCTTTTATCCCGTATATACTGCAACGCTGAACGTCACGCAGGGAATTGATGGGGTGGAGGTCGTCAATATGACGAAGCCGCAGACGGGCTGCCTGCATGACTACCAGCTGACGACCGAGGATATGAAAACTCTGGAAAAGGCAAATGTGTTTGTAGTCAACGGGGCGGGCATGGAGAGCTTTTTGGACAAGGCAGTTAAAGCGCAGACGGATATGAAGCTTGTGGATGCCTCGGAAGGAATTGTGTTGCTGAAGGATGAGGAAGGCGAGAATCCGCATGTATGGCTGAACGTGCCGAACGAAATTCTTCAGGTCAAGAATATTGCAAGGCAATTAGGGGAAGCGGACAAGGCGCATGCGGAGGCGTACCAAAGGAATGCGGATGCTTATATCGAGAAGCTGAACACGCTTGCGGCGGAAATGCATAAGGAACTGGACAATGTTCCGCAGAAGGATATCGTTACCTTTCATGAGGCGTTCCCGTATTTTGCAGATGAGTTTCATTTGCGTATCATCAGTGTCATAGAGAGGGAGCCGGGAACAGAGCCGACCCCCTTGGAGCTTGAAAAGACAATTCAGCAGGTGAAGGGGCTTTCCTCCAAGGTTCTCTTTGTAGAGCCGCAGTATTCCCCGCATGCGGCGGAAACCATCGCAAGGGAAACGGGAGCTGTTATTTACTCGCTGGATCCTATCGTTACGGGGGACGGGGATGAGCCGCAGGAAAAGACACGGGATGCATATTTGGAGCGCATGCGTGAAAACATGAAGGTATTGAAAAAGGCACTTGCAGGAAATGCATGATGGCAAGAGCGTGTGTTTGGCAAAAGATGAAAGGGGAAACGGATTATGATGAACAGAAAAGCGTTGCAGGTGGGAGTTCTTTGCACATTGCTGGCAGGTTGCGTGGGCATGGAAGGAACGGCAATGGCGGCGGAGCGTGCGGTTGTGCAGCAGGAGGCAAAGGCTAATGCTAGTGCAGGATCGCAGGCATCCCGTGGAGGGAAGGCTGTTTTGCAAAAGACCAAAGAGGTAAAACAGGCAGGAATTACGGCAGAGCAGAAGGCAAAGCTGGACAAGGAACTGGAGGCATTGGTTGGCGAAGGTCCCTTGCAGGTGCCGGGGCTTTGCGTGATTGGCTATCGGGACGGCAAAGAAGTCTATCGAAAGGCGGCTGGCAGGGCATATGTTGACGAAAGGGATTCCACGAAGGATCGGGCGGTTACGGCAGATACCCGTTTCCGTGTTGCCTCGGTGAGCAAGATGTTCGTGGATTTTGCGCTGATGAAGCTGGTGGAGGAAGGAAAAATAAATCTGGACGAGGATTGCAGCAGGTATCTTGGCATGAAGCTCAGGAACCCGAACTATCCAGAGATTCCTATTACGGTGCGCATGCTTGCACTGCATACTTCTTCCTTGCGGGATGGCAGCGTATATGGCATATCATCCTCGTACAGCCTCAAGGAGTTTTTCACTCCAGGGGGAATGTTTTGGGAGGAAGGAAAACACTTTGCGCCAAAAGGCCAGAAACCAGGGGAATATTTTGAGTATTGCAATCTGAATTACGGTGTTTTGGGAACGGTTATCGAGGCTGTGACGGGCGAGCGGTTTGATGAATACCAGAAGAAGAGTATTTTCAAGCCTTTGGACATTCAAGCTGACTACGTTCCGGGGAATTTCTCCGAGGAGGAATTCGAGAAGCTTGGAACCATTTACAGGAAAGTAAACGAGGAGGGCGTATGGAACGAGAATGGTTCTTGGTATGGGAAGGCGGACAATTACAAAGGAAAGAAGCCAAAGGCAGAGCAGGTAATCATTCAAAATCCATATGCCAAGGACTATAATCCTGTGAGTGATTTGACGAAGTACCAGCCGGGGACGAATGCAACGGTTTTTTCGCCGCAGGGCGGGCTTCGGATTTCAGCGGAGGAGCTGGGACATGCACTGGAGATGCTGCTGAATGATGGAAATTATCGTGGAACGCAGGTTTTGAGCAAGGCATCTGTGCAGGAAATCCTGAAGCAGCAGTGGGTGTATGATGCAGAAAAGAAAAACGGAAGCACCTATAATGGAACGATTCAGTCCTACGGACTTGGCAATTACAAGATTTACGGCGATCGACAAGGATCTCGTGTCTGCAAGGACAAGGTCGTGGATTTGATTGGGCATGAGGGTGAGGCTTATGGCATGATGAGCGGACTCTTTTTTCAGCCTGCTCAAAAGAATGGGTTTGTTTACGTCATGAACGGCACGGCAGTAAAGGAGGACGCAGATTCCCGCAGTTTGGGGACATTCAGCGGGCATTACATTTGGGAGGAAGAAGTCATGAATCCCATTTGCAATATTTTGATGGACGAGAATTGATGTTTTGAAATTGCTTTTTGTGCCTGCCGAATGGCAGGCATTTTTTTGGAGGGAAAAAGATGCAGGAGATTCAGCTCAGGGAATGTATCAGGGAAGCTGTTTGCAGGGCAAGGGAAAGGAAGCCATTGGTTCCATCGCTTACCAATGCGGTGACAGTTTCCTTGGTGGCAAATGCCCAGCTTGCTGTCGGCGGTTCTGCGGCGATGTTTTGCTTGCCCAATGAGGGGGAAACGATGGCACAGGCAGGAGATGCCATGTACGTTAATCTGGGAACGATGCTTCCTGTGCATGCTGAAACGGTTCCCCGTACCGTGCGTGTTCTGTTGGAGACGGGGACACCGTGGGTGCTGGATCCAGTCGGGATTGGTTTTGGGGAGCTTCGCAGGGAACTCTTGCTGGGATTTCAGCAGTACCGCCCAAGTATCGTGCGGGGAAATGCTTCTGAGATGCTTGCGCTTGCAAGATTGTGGGGGCTGGATAGCGGACATTCCCGTGGAACGCATGGAATAGATTCCTTGGACGAGGTGGAGGATGCAAGGGGAGCTGCCATCGCCATTGCCCGCTTTTTGGGCGGAGCAGTTGCGGTATCCGGAAAGGTGGATCTTGTTACGGACGGAAAGCAGGTGGCATATTTGGAGGGCGGCAGTCCGCTGATGGAACGCATGACGGGAGCCGGCTGTTCCTTGGGGGGCGTGTGCGCGGTATTCCTTGCCGTTTCGGATCCGTTTGTTGCGGCACTTGCGGGAACGGCAATGTATAATGTGGCAGGAATGCTGGCGGAACGAGAAGCAAAAGCCCCTGCTTCCTTTCAAGCAACCTTCTTGGACAACCTGTACCTTATGAAGGAGGAAGAAGCGGCAGGTTGCCCTATGCGTTTGGAGAGGGCAGAAGAAAAATGAGGAAGCTAAGATGTTCCCATCTTCAACAGCTTGCTGTAAGTGGAGGAAACCAAGGGTTAACAAGCGGTGAGCAAACTTTCGCTTCGTTGAAACGCAAATTGGAGGGAAAATGCTTATGGCATTTTCTTGAACAATGGCGTTATAATTACAATGCTTTGCGTCAAGAAAAAGCAACGTATTCTCCGCCTTACCGGAATTTAGCAAAATTAAAATTTTTATTTAAGCTATGGCAGTATTCTTTCGATATGCTTAGTGAGAAAATCAATAAAAAGGTTGCAATAAAACTTTAGAACATGGATGTTGCTTGTTTATAATAGGAGGATACGGTCATGGCTATGGTAGTGAAGAACAATATGCAGGCGAAGCGGACGCTCAATGAGCTGAACCGCAATGAGGATAAGCTCAAGAAGGCGATGAAGAAGCTTTCCACTGGAATGAAGATTAACAGTGCGGCAGATGATGCATCGGGGCTTTCGATTGCAGAGCGTATGCATGTTCAGTTGCGCAGCCTTGATCAGGACAATTCCAATGTGCAGAATGGTTCGGCGATGCTTCAGACGGCAGAGGGCGCTGTGCAGAGTACGGTAGAGGTTCTCACGACCTTGAAGGAGAAGGCAATCAACGCAGCGAATGATTCGAACACGGATGCGGATCGCGCTACCATCCAGAAGGAGTTCAATCAGCTGATTGACCAGCTGGACGCAAATGCGGATGTCCGTTACAATGGGCAGGCACTTTTGGATGGGTCGAAGAATCATGTAGTGACTGGGTCGGGGACGAAAACTTGCTTGGCGAATTCTCATTTTCGCTCGGATACGGATGTGTTTAGTCCGATGACGGTGATGAGTGATGATTCGGGGGCAAGTCTTGGAATCCAAGAG
This sequence comes from uncultured Selenomonadaceae bacterium, assembly GCA_937902665.1. GTDB lineage: Bacteria > Bacillota > Negativicutes > Selenomonadales > Selenomonadaceae > CALELM01. The sequence goes on along the minus strand of CALELM010000099.1, from coordinate 977 downwards.
GATGATACCATGACACTGTCCTATGTAAAGGATGGCAAGACTTACACGAAGTCTTTAAGCCCTGTTGGGGATAGTTCTTTGTACGATGCCATGTATGAATTGTGTTCTAAGGAGAGTGGGTCACCGGACTTAGCAGTAAATGATGATTTTAGCAGTTACATTGGCAGGGATCGTGTGGGAAATAAAGTATATACACCGGATGGGATGCCTGCATTGACGTTGCATGCAACGAAGGCAGGGGTGGCTGAACAAATTTCGGGCGTAACGGTAAATTTTACGAGGTCGGATGGGACACCGAACCGTTCGGCAAATACGGTGTTCAATGATTTCCAAGAGGTGATTCGTGCAGAGATTCCTTCGGATGACAATGCCATCGTGATCCAGTCGGGGACGAGGTCCAACCAAGCGGTCAAGATGTCGCTGTCGGATATGCGCGCTACGGCACTGGGACTCAAGGGATTTGATGGAAGCTATTTGAGCATTTCCAATCAGGAATGTGCCAATGCCGCCATCAATGTTCTCGATGCGGCATTAAAGAAGGCAACCGACCAGATTACGGATATCGGCGCAACGAACAGCCGTCTGGAATTCACCTCGTCCAATGTGGTGCTTTCCAGCAACAATGTCCAAGCTTCCGTGTCCACGATTCAGGATGCGGATATGGCGGCGGAAATGACGCAGTACACGAAGTACAATGTCATCACGCAGGCGGCACAGTCGATGCTTTCGCAGGCGAACCAAAACAGTTCCGCTGTTCTCAGCCTGCTTCAATAAGAGGGAAAAAGGATCACGGGGGTGGTCCTTTTTTCATAGGAAGATTTCTAAGTTTTTCCTTTTCCCAAACGGAAAAAACATGGGCTTTTTGCCGTTGTTTTATGGTATAATATAGGGTAATACATAATAACGAAGCTAAAGATGTCCTCTTCTTCAACAGCTTGCTGTAAGTGGGGGAAACCAAATTTTAACAAGCGGTGAGC
>CALELM010000098.1 GCA_937902665.1 uncultured Selenomonadaceae bacterium | reverse complement strand
GCATTTTCCCTCCAATTCGCGTTTCAACGAAGCGAAAGTTTGCTCACCGCTTGTTAAAAAATTGTTTTCCCCCACTTACAACAGCAAGCTGTTGAAGAAGGGGACATCTTTAGCTTCGTTATAATGCCTTGGTTCAGCGAAGTGGGAGATATTTGCCTTTAGAATGGATTGCAGGTGTAGCGAAAAAAACAATTTTGAAATGAAAAATTTATCTGTAAATTTTTTTGTCTTTGGAAGGATTTTGAAAAAATGTGTCGAAATTGTCGTATAGGAGATAAATAATGGCTTGAACTCGACAAAATCAAAATACGTTTAGGAGGGGTAATTGATGTTTGATTTTAAGTCAATGAAAATGCGTTTGGTGGCGGCGATTGTCGGTGTGTCCGTTGCTACCATGGCGTGCGTGCTGGCGATTGTTATCTACAGTTCGGTGCAGGACAACAAGAGCCAGCTGGCATCCTATCGGAAGGATTTGGAGGCCAGTGTTGAAAAGAAGTTGATTGAAGAAACGCAGCTTGCCATTAGTGCCATTCAGCAGGTGTACAAGAAGCAGCAGGCAGGCGAGCTGACAGAGGAGCAGGCAAAGAAGCAGGCTGCTGATGTCGTCAGGGATTTGCGCTATGACAATGGCATGGGGTATTTTTGGATTGATACGGAAGAGGGCATGAATGTCGTTCTGCTCGGCCGTGATACGGAGGGAAAATCCCGCATCAATGCGATAGACTCCAAGGGACGTTACTACATCAAGGAAATAATACAGAATGGCTTGAAGGATGGCGGCGGATTCACGGATCTGACGTTTGCAAAGCCGAACGAGACAGAGGAGCTTCCGAAGAGAAACTATTCGACGACGTTCAAGCCCTATAAGTGGGTACTTGGTACTGGTGTCTGGATCGATGATATCGACAAACAGGTGGTAGAGCGTGAGGCAGTCTTGTCCGATGCGCTTCGTGCAGACATCATTCACATGGTACTTCTGATGCTGGTCTTGCAGGTTATCTTTATTGCCTTTGCTGTTTGGCTTGCAGGATCGATTGCAGGACCGATCCAAAAGGTTACGGATTACATTCGCATGATGGGAACAGGCGACCTGCGCATGTCGGAGACGGAGGAGCGTGAGCTTACGGCTATGGCTTCTCGCTCAGATGAGATTGGCATCATGAGCAAGGCGCTGGGTGACATGCAGAAGCAGATAGCTTCCCTGATGAAGAATATTGCGGAATGTGCAGAATATGTTGCGGCTGCTGCTGAGGAGCTTACTTCGACAGCAGAGCAGTCCTCGGAGGTCAGCCATTCGATTGCGGAATCGGTTGTCAATGTGGCGGCTTCCTGCAACGAGCAGTTTACGGATGTAGAGAATGCAACGGAAAATGCGCAGAAGCTCTCTAGGTACATGCAGGACTTCAAGGGTGTACTTTCCGAGGCAAGCACGCAGATCAAGGAAACAAGCACGGTTGCATTGGAAGGCCAGAAGAATGTAGGAAATGCAGTCGATAATATGGGAACCATCAATTCGACTGTCCAGACGATATCTTCCGTTATCGAGAGCCTTGGCGCCCAGTCCCAGAAGATTGGCACAATCGTAGATACGATTGCGGCGATTTCCGATCAGACGAACCTCCTTGCACTCAATGCGGCAATCGAGGCAGCTCGTGCCGGCGAGCATGGACGTGGCTTCGCAGTCGTTGCAGATGAGGTTCGCAAGCTGGCAGAGCAGTCGCAGGGTGCGGCAGCAGAAATTGCCCAGTTGATTGTCGCTATTCAGCATGACACGGAAAATGCCGTCACGGCAATGCATGATGGTGTTGGTCAGGTAACAGGCGGAACGCAGGCCGTTGGCGATGCAGGCAAGTCCTTCACGAATATCTCCACGATGGTTGGCGGTATTGCGCAGAAGGCTATGCTCATGGATCAGGATGTCGGTACGTTGGTTGCCGGTGTGGACAACATCACCGCTTCTGTCGAGAAGATTAATGACATGAGCCGCAAGGTTTCTGATGAGGCCCAGACGGTTTCGGCAGCAACGGAGGAACAGACTGCTTCGATGCATGAGATTGCAGCAGCAAGCCGCAAGCTTGCGGAGCAGGCACAGGATCTCCAGAATGCAATCGTGAAGTTCAAGTTTTGATAAAATTTGTTAGTGCGTCCCCCGCTTCTGTGGCGGGGGATTTTTTTGCCAAATCCCAAGAGCCACACCTTTGCGTGCCAGTACTGCGGCAGGAGTATGTCACTTGAAAATACAGTGACTTTGTGGTATGATGATAGGCGTTGGTTGAAATGCGAGGATGAAGACAGTAGTTGGGAAAGGAAAGCATCAGCGAGCCGCAGAGAGTGCGAGGCGGCAGTGAGTACATCCCAAGGAACATCACTTCGGAGCAGCAGGCTGAAATTGGAGTAGGCTGAGCCGGTTTCCATCGTTAAAGGGATAGCATATATTGGTATGCGAAATAGGTGGTTTTGTGACAGTCGTGGACTCTCATCCTGTTTTGGGTGAGAGTCCTTTCTTTTGACAAGGCTAGAAGGACAGGAGGAATTTGCTTGTACAGCAAGGTAGATACGAACTTGAATTTCGTGGAGAGAGAAAAAGAGGTCGAGCAATTTTGGAAGGCGCATAATATTGCGCAGAAGGCAATCGACCAACGGGAAGGGAACGATACGTTTACGTTCTACGATGGCCCGCCAACGGCAAACGGAAAGCCTCATATCGGTCATGTTTTGACGAGGGTAATCAAGGACATGCTGCCACGTTACCAGTCCATGAAGGGAAAAAAGGTTCTCAGGAAGGCTGGATGGGATACGCATGGTCTTCCCGTGGAGCTTGAGGTAGAAAAGGCTGTCGGCATCAATGGGAAGGAAGAGATTGAGAAGTACGGTATTGAGCCGTTCATCCGCAAGTGCCGGGAATCCGTTTGGAAATATAAGGGAATGTGGGAAGAATTTTCGGATGTTGTTGGCTTTTGGGCAGACATGGATCACCCTTACATTACCTATGAGAATGATTTTATTGAGTCTGAATGGTGGGCATTGAAGGAAATATGGAAGAAAGGGCTTCTGTACAAGGGCTACAAGGTCGTTCCTTACTGCCCTCGCTGCGGAACTCCGCTGTCCTCGCATGAGGTGGCGCAGGGTTACAAGGATGTGAAGGAGCGTTCTGCCATGGTCAAGTTCAAGGTCAAGGATGAGGATGCTTACTTCCTTGCTTGGACAACGACACCGTGGACATTGCCGTCCAACTTAGGTCTTTGTGTCAATCCTGAGGTGGATTATGTCAAGATTCAGGTTGCAGATACCGTCTACTACTTGGCAGAGGCACTAGTGGACAATGTTTTTCAGGATACGGAAGGAGAACGCAAGGTTCTGGCTCGCATGAAGGGCAAGGATTTGGAATACCGTGATTATGAGCCGCTGTATCCGTATGCGGAAGGGAAACTGAAAAAGCGTGCCTTTTATGTCATTTGCGATGACTATGTAACGACAACGGATGGCACGGGCATCGTTCATACGGCACCCGCTTTTGGTGAGGACGATAATCGTGTCTGCCGCAAGTATGATATGCCGTTTGTCCAGTTCGTGGACAACAAGGGGCAGATGACAGAGGATACGGATTGGCCCGGCGTCTTTGTCAAGGATGCAGACCCATTGATCTTGAAGGACTTGCGTGAAAGCGGCAAGCTGTTCAAGGCACCTGTCTTTGAGCATAGCTATCCGCATTGCTGGCGCTGCGATACGCCGCTCATCTACTATGCCCGTGAGTCGTGGTTTGTCAAGATGACGGCAGTAAAGGAAGATTTGATTCGCAACAACGGGACAGTCAACTGGATTCCTAAGTCCATTGGTGAAGGACGTTTTGGGGATTGGCTGGAGCATGTGCAGGACTGGGGCATCAGCCGCAACCGCTATTGGGGAACACCGCTCAATATTTGGGAGTGTGAATGCGGGCATCAGCATGCGATTGGTTCCATTGAGGAATTGAAGAGCATGTCGGACAACTGCCCAGACACGATTGAGCTGCACCGCCCGTATGTGGATCAGGTGACGGTCAAGTGCCCAGAGTGCGGAAAGGAAATGCATCGCGTGCCTGAGGTAATCGACTGCTGGTTTGATTCCGGCGCTATGCCGTTTGCGCAGTGGCACTATCCGTTTGAGAACAAGGAGCTGTTTGAGAAGCGTTTCCCTGCGGATTTTATTTCGGAAGCAGTGGATCAAACGAGAGGTTGGTTCTATTCGCTGATTGCAATCTCTACCCTGCTCTTTAACAAGAGCCCGTACAGGAATGTTATCGTGCTTGGGCATGTACAGGATGAGAACGGCCAGAAAATGTCCAAGTCCAAGGGAAATGCTGTTGATCCGATGGATGCGCTCCGCCGCCATGGGGCAGATGCCATTCGCTGGTATTTCTATGAGAACAGTGCGCCTTGGCTGCCGAACCGCTTCCATGATGGAGCAGTGCAGGAGGGACAGCGCAAGTTCATGGGGACGCTTTGGAATACCTATGCATTCTTTGTCCTCTATGCCAATATTGATGGATTTGATGCAACCAAGTATGCGTTGGAATATGATAAGCTCAGTGTCATGGACAAGTGGTGCCTGTCCCGCCTGAACACGATGGTAAAGAGCATGGACGAGTGCCTTGGAAGCTACAAGGTGACGGAGGCTGCCAAGGTGTTGCAGGAATTTGTGGACGAGCTGTCTAACTGGTACGTTCGCCGCAGCCGCGCACGTTTTTGGGCAAAGGGAATGGAGCAGGACAAGATCAATGCTTACATGACGCTGTACACAGCACTTGTCACGACGGCAAAGGCAGCCGCTCCGATGATTCCGTTCATGACGGAAAGCATTTACAGAAACCTTGTTTGCAGTCTCGATGCGCAGGCACCGGAGAGTGTTCACCTTTGCGATTATCCAGTGCCGGATGAGCAAAAGATAGACAGCGAGCTGGAAAAGAACATGGAGCTGGTTTTGGAGATTGTTGTCCTCGGACGTTCTGCCCGCAATGCGGCAAATATCAAGAACCGCCAGCCGATTGGCAATATGTTCGTAAAGGCTGAGAGCAAGCTGCCTGACTTCTTCAAGGAGATTGTAGAGGACGAGCTGAATGTAAAGCAGGTTACCTTTAAGGACGACATGGAGGAGTATTTGACTTATAGCTTCAAGCCCCAGTTCCGCACGCTTGGCCCGAAGGTTGGGAAGGCAATAGGGGAAATCAAGGCAGCACTGGGCGCATTGAATGGAAGTGCGGCAAAGAGCGAGCTGGAAAAGACGGGCGTGCTGAAGGTTTCCACGAAATCCGGTGAGTTCAGCTTGGTAGCCGAGGATGTAGAGGTTACGATGGCACAGACGGAGGGCTATCTTTGCCAACGCTATAACGATGTGACGGTTGCCCTCGAAACGACACTTTCCGAGGAGTTGATTGAGGAAGGTTTCGTGCGGGAGATTGTCAGCAAGCTCCAGACGATGCGCAAGGAGAATGGCTTTGAGGTCACGGATCATATTGCTGTATTTGCAAAGGGCAATGACAGGCTTGCAGCCTTGATGCAGAAGAACGAGGAATATATTAAGTCTGTCGTGCTTGCGGATGCGGTAGAGTATGGCAGGACAGATGGCTTTGAGAAGGAATGGAATATCAACGGCGAAAATGTTGTTCTTGCTGTTAAGTAAGATATTTTTCAAGGAGACTGCATGGAAGAGCATGAGCATGTTTTAGCGGATGGGACAAGGGTTCGCCATGCACATTCGCACACCCAGACAAAGGCTGTGCTGAACCGTATGGCGCGCATTATCGGTCACATGAGTTCGGTTAAAAAAATGGTCGAGGACGGGCGGGACTGCGCAGAGGTACTGGTGCAGATTTCCGCCGTGGAAGCTGCACTGCAAAATGTGGGAAAGATTATTTTGAAGGATCACATGGAGCATTGCATTGTCGATGCCGTGCAGGCAGGCGACAAGGAATCCTTGGAGCAGCTGAACGAGGCGATTGACCGATTCATTCGTTAAGAAGAGAAATCAGAACCCCCGTACCAAGCATGGTATGAGGGTTCTAATTTTTGAAAAAGATATACATAACAATAAATATGAATATACTTTATTATGATTTGATATATCTTTTTATTGACAAAGCACTTGCTTTGGCTTATAATAAGAAACGTAAACAGGTCGCAATCCCATGAAACAGGAGGAAGATGAAATGAATATTTACTTGGTTTGCAATGCAGGTATGTCCACGTCAATTTTGGTAAAAAAGATGCAGGAGGCAGCAGAAAAGCAAGGTTATACGGACATGACGATTGAGGCTTTTTCTGTGGAGGTGCTGGATCAGAGAGTGGACAATGCGGATGTTGTCCTGCTCGGTCCCCAGATTCGCCATATGCTCAATGATGTCAAGGCTATCGTTGCAGATCGCTGCCCTGTCGAGGTCATAGATATGCGTGATTATGGCATGATTCGAGGGGATAAGGTACTGGAAAAGGCGCTGCATTTGGTTCAGGGCTGATTGCTTTGGGAAACCTTAATTCTGATTGATTTCGTGCTGTTTTTTTTGATATACCAATTTATTCTTATGATAGGTTTTGTCTCTGCTGCGTGGATGTGGCAGAGACATTTTTTTTGTTTTGCAATACTGAAAATGAAAGTGTGAGAATATATGTTTAGCGACAAAAAGAATAATAATTTATTAAAAAGATATAACTTTAGTATTGACATGTAATAACTTGAATGGTATTATAACCATAAAGGGCGATGCTCTGGAAATATGCTTTATTAGGGGGGAGATGCATGAGAAATATTTGTTAGGCATGTGTTTTCGGTCTATCCCAAGGAAATCAAAAAGTAAATTCTGCGTTTTATAGGAGGTTTGGCTATGGAGGGTATAATTTCTAAATTTGAGCAGGTGATGATGCCGATTGCCGGCAAGGTTTCCAGCAATAAGTATCTGCTTGCCATGCGTGATTCTTTTTCCATGCTGCTGCCATTCATTATTGTCGGTTCCTTCTTTGGAATTATCGAATGGGTTGTCCTCGATCCATGGGGAACGATTATGGGGGAGAACGGCCTGAACCTAGGAAAGATATTGACAGGTCTTAGCGGAGATGCATATAAGGAATGTGGTTTTGTCCACGTTTTGCAGATCATGCAGGGGCTGTGCAACAATGTCGTCACGGTTGGCTTCGGGATTTTTTCCTTTTTGCTGGTTGCAGCGTTTGCGTACCGTCTCGGAGGAATTTGGGGCGGTGACAAGTTTTCAACGGCATTGACAGCCATCGGCGCATTCATCATTGTGACACCGCAGGAAATTGTCGCAAAATCAGGCGAAAAGTTTGGAGGCTTCAGTCTGGATTATTTCGGCAATAAGGGTGTCCTGACTGCTATTATTGTTGCAACGGTTGCAGCCTGGATTTTTTCAAAGCTTTCCAAGAACGAAAAGATTCGCATCAAGATGCCAGATACGGTTCCGCCTGCCGTTGCAAAGTCCTTTGCTGTCCTGATTCCGGTTTTGGCAACGCTGACGTTTTTCACAATTTTTGCAACGGTTCTCGCCCAGTGTCAGTTTTTTGGAAAGACGGCACTCAATGATTTGATTTATGCCATTGTGCAGGCACCTCTGATGGGATTTTCGCAGGGTCTTGGTTTTTCGCTTCTCTACCAGTTCATTGCATGGTTTTTTTGGTGGTTTGGCATTCATGGGCATAATGTTACGGCTGCTGTGCAGAACATGGTTTACATGCCGGCACAGCTGGCGAATCAGGCAGGAGATGCGGCATATATTTTCTCGAATGGCTTCTTTGAGGCAGGGCTTATGCATATCATGGGCTTGGTCATTGCAATCCTGCTGTTCTCGAAGAAGGAGAGCTGGCGAGGGGTTGCAAAGCTTGGAGCGCCGGCAATGCTTTTCAATATTCAGGAGCCGCTGGCTTTTGGCTTGCCAATCGTTCTGAATCCGATGCTCTTGATACCGTACATTCTTGCTCCGCTTGCCAATACCGTGGTCGGCTGGCTGGCAGTTACTTCCGGGATCGTTCCGATTTTCAAGTATGTAGTTCCGTGGACTATGCCGATGTTCTTTGGCGGTACGATTGGCACGGGTTCTATCATGGGAGGTCTTTTGCAGCTTGTTTGGCTGGCAATGGATATTTGCATCTATGCACCTTTTGTCATTGCGTCCAACAAGGTAAAGGATGAGGAAGAGGAAGAAGAAACTGTTTGATGCTTGGTTCGGGTTGGCTCTCCTGTGGCGCTGTGCCTTGCAGGAGTGGCAGGGATTGTTTTTGAATAGAAATGGGGTTTTTGTTTTGGATGAAAAGACAGTAGAACAGTCTATGCAGCTTATTTTGCATTCCGGTACTGGTCGCTCTATGGCAATCGAGGCAGTGCGTGAGCTTATGAAGGACGGGAATGTGCAGGCAGCGAAAGAAAAAATTGCTGAGGCAGGCAAGGAGATCGGAGAGGCTCACGATATTCAGACAGCCATGATGTCTGCGGAATGCGATGGACAGCCGGTGGAAAAATCCATACTGCTGATTCATGCGCAGGATCATTTCATGACAGCATTGTCTGTTCGGGATATGGCACAGCTTATGGTCGAGATGTATGAGAAGCTTGGAGTTCAGGAAAAAGGAATGGTGAACGAAAAATGAAGCATCTTTTCCCAAAGGATTTTTGGTGGGGGGCAGCTACGTCCGGCCCACAGTCAGAGGGACGCTTTCACAAGGGGCATCGAAGCGTGTTTGATTATTGGTACGATACGGAACCGAGTGCCTTTTTTGATGGGGTAGGACCCAATACGGCATCAAATTTCTACAATGACTATGTTCAGGATATTGCCTTGTTGAAGGAGATCGGGCTCAATACTGTCCGCACCTCTATCCAATGGACTCGCTTGATGAAGGATTTTGAGGAAGGGTCTGTCGATGAGGATGCCATGCGTTTCTATAATGACGTGATTGATGAATTCTTGCGTCAGGGAATCAAACCTGTTATCAGCCTGCATCATTTTGATTTGCCGGTAGAGCTGTATGAAAAATATGGCGGTTGGGAATCCAAGAAGGTAGTTGACCTTTTTGTTGTTTTTGCAAAAAAATGCTTTGAGCTTTTTGGAGATCGGGTAACGCACTGGGTTACGTTCAATGAGCCGATGGTTGTTGTGGAAGGCGAATATCTTTACGAATTTCATTATCCAAAGCTTGTAGATGGAAAGAAGGCATGTCAAGTCATTTTCAACTTGAATCTTGCTTCTGCAAAGGCAATTCAGGCGTTCCATGAGTCGGCGTGCGGAAGAAGCGGAGGAAAAATAGGAATTGTCCTGAATCTGACACCTGCCTATCCAAGGTCGGAATCGGAGGATGATGTGGAGGCTGCAAGGTTTGCGGAAGAATTCAAAAACAAGTCGTTTCTTGAGCCTGCCCTGAAGGGAGAATTCTCAGAGTATCTTGTGCAGGTACTTTCCGAGGATGGTGTCCTTTGGGATGCTTCGGAAGAAGAACTTGCGGCAATCAAGAACGGCACGGTGGATTTTTTGGGAGTAAACTACTACCAGCCGTTCCGTGCAAAGGCTAGGGAAACTGTGTTTGATGCAGGCAAGGGCTGGCTTCCGGAAAAGCATTTTGAGACCTATGAGATGCCGGGACGGCGCATGAATCCGTATCGGGGCTGGGAAATTTATCCGAAAGCAATTTATGACATTGCAATCAATATCAAGGAGAAGTACGGCAATATCCCTTGGTACGTCTCGGAAAACGGCATGGGCGTTGAGGGAGAAGAAAAGTACCGCAATGCAGATGGTTTTATTGAGGACGATTACAGGATTGATTTCCTGAAGGAGCATTTGCAATGGCTGCACAAGGGCATGGAGGAAGGCAGCAACTGCTTTGGGTACCATGCATGGACTCCGATTGATTGTTGGTCATGGAGCAATGCATACAAGAATCGTTACGGCTACATTGCGCTTGACTTGGCTACGCAGGAAAAAACTATCAAAAAGTCCGGATATTGGATAAGGGACATTATAAAGAATAACGGATTTTGATGCCTAAAAGAATGTTTAAGGAAATGCTGATGGATTTTTCTGTCAGTGTTTCCTTAATTTGTTTTATATCATTGAATTTTGCAGGTTATTCCATGTATAATAAAAGACAGAACTTTTAGGAGGAAAAGGAAATGCTGAAATATCAGACGATTGCAGATGAATTGCACCATGCAATTTTAAATGGAAAGTATCTTCCGGGAAGCCAGTTGCCCTTGGAAAAGGAAATGTGCGAGCAGTATCAGGTGAGCCGAATTACGATTAAGCGAGCCGTAGATGAGCTTGTGAAGCTTGGCTTGGTGGTAAAGAGGCGTGGTTCGGGAACCTTTGTGAAAACGGTGGACAATAGCAGGCTAAGGGAATTTAGCATGGCACATCAGTTTTCCGGCTTTGTGGAAACCTTCAAGGGGCGAGAGGTTCAAACAGATGTTTTGAAATTTGAGATTAAGCATCCTTCGGAAGAGGTTGCTGTCAAATTGCAAATATCTGCAGAGGATTTTGTTTATGATATTATTCGGGTGCGTTCCTTGGAGTCACAGCCTATGGTTATCGAATATACCAACATGCCCATTCAGGTTGTGCCAGGGATTCGCCGCGAGGTTTTGGAGAATTCTATTTATCATTATATTGAAGACGAACTCAAGCATCGCTTGCAGTCTGCTCATAGATCGGTTCGAGCGGTTATGCCGACAGAGGAGGAAAAGCGTTACTTGAAAATCGAAGGCATTTTGCCGCTTTTGGAAATAGAGCAGGTGGCATTTCTTGATGATGGGCATCCTTTTGAGTATTCGGTTGCGCGGCATCGTTCAGACAAGCAAACATTTTTTGCTGTCAGTATTCGCTGAGCTTTGTTGGTGCAGGTGCGAAATTTCCGCACCTGCCTTTCTTTTGCATAGTGATACAAACATACCAAAACCACAAGTATATAGAAACAAATGGTAAAAAAATAACAAATATTCTTGCATTTACTTGCGAAAATCCGTATAATGAAGTTAGTTAAACTTTATTGAATGTTATGTGTTTGACATGTGGCATCGTGTTATCAGGAAGGGTGTGGAGCGGATGAAGGAAATTGCAAAGAGTGCAGAAGAGATGAGCGTAAAGGAATTGGCGGCATATATTGATCAATCTGTCCTGAAGCCGGAGTTTACAGAAGCTGATATACGGAAGTATATCCAAGAGGGTGTTGATTTCGGGTGCGCTACGGTTTGCGTGAATCCATCTTCGCTTCCGATTGCAGAAGAATTGACCAAGGGAACGGGAACAAAGATTTGCGTGGTCTGTGATTTTCCGTTTGGTGACAGCACGACAGAGTCAAAGGTCTTGCAGGCAAAATGCTATTGCAGCCAGTATGAGATTGCAGAGCTGGATATTGTGTCGAACTTTGGCTGGATCCGCAGCGGCCGCTGGGATGATGTGACGAAGGATATTGCGGCTGTCGTGGAGGCATGCCATTCTTATGGTACAGCGGTAAAGGTTATTTTTGAGACAGATGCGTTGACTGTAGATGAGGTAAAGCGGGCTTGTGAGTGTGCCATTGAGGCGAAGGCAGATTTTGTCAAGACGAGTACGGGATTCCTTACAGGGCATGAGAGCCACGGAGCTACGCCGGAGATCATTCAGGTCATGCTGGATACCTGCGGAGACAGGATTAAGGTAAAGGGAAGCGGCTGCATTCGCACGCGTGAGCATTTCCTGAAACTCATCAATATGGGCATTGACCGCATGGGAATAGGATATCGTTCTACTCCAGTGGTTTTAGGGCTGAAATAAGCAGGGGAGAAGTGCGTTTGGGCTATGTTTATTTCCTGTTTTTGAACAGTGCCCAGTTTCAATTTGCGAAAGTTATTTGCGTATCAGTGACAGAAGCTCTCACGGGAAGGTGAGGGCTTTTTTATTGCGATTTTTTTTCAAAGACGGTATGATAGAAGCAAGAGAAATGGGGAGGGATTTTCCATGCGAAACGTAGCGATTGGTGTGCAGGACTTTGCAGAAATTCGAGAGAAAAATTATTTTTATGTAGACAAGACCGCATTTATCAAGGAATGGTGGGAATGTGGTGACAGTGCAACTGCCATTATGCGTCCCCGCAGGTTCGGCAAGACTTTGACGATGGATATGGTGGCGAAGTTCTTCTCCGTGGAGTACCAAGGGCGAGGAGATTTATTTGAAGGGCTTGCCATCTGGGAGGATGAGAAGTATCGGAGCTTGCAGGGGACGTACCCTGTGATTTTTTTGAGTCTTGCCGGTATCAAGGGGACAGATTATGCGGGAATGTACCGCAAGATCGTGCATGTCATCTCGGAGCTGTATGCGGATGCGTGGGAGGAAATCCCGCAGGAGAGCATGAGCGTAAAGGAGAGACGGTATTTTGAAGCGGTGCTGGAGGAGTCCAATCGGATTGATTACGAAACAAGCCTAAGCATGCTGACAAAATATCTCTCGAAGTATTATGGCAAGAAAGTTATCCTTCTTCTCGATGAATATGATACGCCGATGCAGGAGGCGTATGTTCATGGGTACTGGGATGAAGCTGTGAAGTTTCTTCGTGGCTTCTTCCATGCGGCATTCAAGACGAATCCCTACATGGAACGTGGCTTGATGACGGGAATTACGAGAATCAGCAAGGAGTCCATTTTCTCGGATCTCAATCATTTGAATGTGGTAACCATGGAGTCGGATGAGTATGCCGAGTCCTTTGGCTTCACGGAGGAAGAGGTCTTTGCGGCAATGGAAGAGTTCGGCTATGCGAACAAGGACGAGGTGAAGCATTGGTACGATGGTTTCACGATTGGAAGCAAGACGGATATTTACAACCCGTGGTCCATCATCAATTTCTTGGACAAGGGAAAGCTCAAGGCATACTGGGCAAATACGAGCGCAAATTCTCTCATTGGGCTACTCATTCAGCAGGGAACGCATGAAATCAAGATTCCCTTTGAGGACTTGCTTGCAGGGAAGCCGATTCGTGCATGGCTGGACGACCAAATTGTCTTTCACCAGCTGGATGGGAAAGTTTCTGCTGTCTGGTCGCTTCTTTATGCGAGCGGTTACTTGAAGGGGACACCGCTCACGGGAGGAGATGGGGACATCCCCGAAAGGGAGTACGAGCTTGCCATTACAAACAGGGAAACTCGCCAGATGTTTGTCGGGATGTTCCAAGGGTGGTTCCGTGACACGAAGGCAAGTGCTGACTACAACAGCTTTGTGCAGGCATTGCTTTCAGATGATGCAGAAGCGATGGAGGAGTATATGAACGAGGTCTCTCTTGCCGTCTTTAGCTATTTTGATACAGGAAACAGCCCGTCGGGGAAGGCAAGCCCTGAGAAATTCTATCATGGCTTTGTGCTGGGGCTGATGGCAGATTTGCGTGACAGGTACGTTCTGACCTCGAATCGGGAGAGCGGCTTTGGCAGGTATGACGTGATGCTGGAGCCGAAGAATGACAGGGATAATGCCGTCATCATCGAGTTCAAAGTGCATAAGCCAAGAAGGGAAAAAAGCTTGGAGGACACCGTGCAGGCGGCACTCAGGCAGATTGAGGAGAAGAAGTATCGTGAGGCACTGATAGAGAAGGGATTTGCAGAGGACAGGATTCGTGCCTATGGCTTTGCGTTCCAAGGGAAAAAAGTGCTGATTGGCAAGGGCGAGTGAGGATAGAAAATTGAAAATGGATGGATTTGGACAGCTCAACTTTTGGGCTGTCTTTTTGCACATAGAAATGGACTGCGCATAAGCGATTTCTTGCTTATGCAGCAGCCCCTTTTATTTTATGGAGATATTTTTTCGTACTGATTATGCGGTTTCTTTTTTATGCCCATAGACCTTTAGGACAAGAGCAATGACAAGGTTCAGCACAAAGCAGGCAGCAAAGAATCTCAGTGTGATGCCATAGTCATTGGTGCTTTCCCGAAAGATGGAAATGATAGTTGGCCCTGCAACGCCTGCCAGTCCCCAAGCGGTAAGGATCCTGCCGTGGATAGCGCTCAAGTGGCGTGTGCCGAAAAGATCGGAAAGGTATGCAGGCATGCAGGAGAAGCCACCGCCATAGCAGGTGATAATGAGAAGAACCAATGTCTGGAAGAAGAATGCATCCGTAGTTCCTGCAAGCTGCCAAAAAGCGAAGATCTCAATCAAGAAAAACAGCACATAAGTGATGCCCCGTCCCAGATAGTCAGAGATGGTTGACCAAAAAATTCGCCCTGCACCATTTAGGAGCCCGATGATTCCTACCATAGAGGCTGCTGCTGCCGCATCCATGCCGACAACCTCCTGTGCCATGGGAGAGGCAACGGCTAAAAGACCAATGCCGCAGGTGATGTTTATGAAAAAGATCCACCAAAGGGCAATAAATCTCCATGTCTTTATTACTTCATTCGTGGTCATGCCGTGATTCAGCTGGACTATTTTATGGACGGCTTCCTTTTGTACCGGTGGTTTTAAATAAAGGGATGAGATCACCATGATGACGATGTAAATACTTCCAAGGATCAAGAAATTGTTGATTAGCCCATAAGCGGCCGTTAGATGCTGCATGATGGGGCCTGCAATGAGAGAGGCAAAGCCAAAGCCCATAATGGCCAGTCCTGTGGCAAAGCCTCGATGGTTTGGAAAGTATTTTACCAGCGTGGAAACGGGAGTGATGTACCCCGTACCAAGCCCAATGCCGCCAATGACTCCGTAAAAGAGATAGAGGAGCGCCAAGCTATGTGCATGAAAAGCATAGGCAGTGCCGAACATCCCTATGCCGAAGCAGGAGGCAGACAGCAAACCGCTTTTCTTTGGCCCGATTTTCTCCACGAAATTTCCGAGAAACCCCGCAGAAAGACCCAGAAAAAGAATTGCAAGGGAAAAGGTCCATGTCGTTTCCTTTAGCGTGAAGCCCATTTCATCCATGATTGGACGGGTGAGTACGCTCCATGCATAGACGCTTCCAATGGAAATGTGGATGCCAATGGCAGCGAGTGCGATAAGCCAACGGTTTCTCATGATGCAACATTCCTTTCCAAGTGACACCCGAGAGCCATGCCAAAACAAAACCGTCTGGGCAAAGCTCTCTGCCCAGACGGTCGGCTTGGTGAAATTCTGCATTACATGTGGTTCATTCCACTTATCCGTCAGCAACGCAGAACCTATTTCTACTGTCAATGAAGTCATTATAGCAAAAAACATTGCAGCGTGTCAAACGACTGCGTGAATTGATATTTTGAACTAAAAAATTCTTTTCAATCTATGAAAAAGGATAGGGAAACTATCAGCTTTCAAGAACAAAAAAGGGTGCTGTATCCTCAGATACAACACCCAACCATATTACTCTGCAGTGAACGGCAGCAATGCAATATTGCGTGCACGTTTGATAGCAACCGTAACCTGACGCTGGTGCTTAGCGCAGTTGCCAGAGATACGGCGCGGCAAAATCTTTCCGCGCTCCGTAATGAAGCGGCGAAGCTTTGCAACGTCCTTATAATCAATGCTCTCAACCTTGTCTACGCAGAAAGAGCAAACTTTTCTGCGAGGTTTTCTGCTTCTGTCACGTCTCATCAAGACAATCCCCTCCTATCAAAATGGAATTTCTTCATCAGGAAGATCGCCACCAAAAGCAGACACTTGCGGCGATGCAGAAACAGGATTCGACTGTGCCGAAAAATCTCTTGGAATATCGCCGGCAGCAGAAGAATTTCTGGAATCCAAAAACTCTACATTATCCGCCACAACTTCAGTCACATAGCGCTTCGTGCCATCTTGCGCCTCATAGTTCCTGATTTGCAATTTTCCCTCCACGGAAATCTTTCTGCCCTTGACTAAATTATCCCTGCAAACCTCAGCGGTCTTTCTCCAAGCAACGATGGGAACAAAGTCAGCCGTGGGCTGCCCATTGTCCTCCCCCTTGCGAGCGAAGCGACGATCTACTGCCAAAGTAAACGTGCATACAGGAACACCCGATGGTGTCGTGCGTGCTTCAGGATCACGTGTCAATCGACCAGTCAAAATCACCTTGTTCATGCCATAGCCTCCCTGACTTTGGGCTTCTGCCCAGGCATTTCTTATTCTTCTTCGTCAGACTTAACGATCATGTGCTTCAGAATATCATCCGTAATCTTCATTACGCGATCGCATTCCGTTACGCAAGCAGGCTCGCAAGTAACGTTCAGCAGGCAGTAATAGCCTTCCTGCTGGTCCTTAATCTCGTAGGCCAAGCGCTTCTTGCCCCAGCGATCTTCCTTGTCAATGGTACCACCGTTTGCAACGATAAGCTTGGAGAACTTCTCGATGACAGCATTGGTTGCATCTTCCTCCATCGGCTTAACGATAAATATGACTTCGTACTTTCTCACGAAATCACCTCCCCCTTTGGTCTTTGGCCCCTCTTTGAAGAGGAGCAGAGTATTATCGCCATCTCAGCGACTAAGAAATTATATCACGCATAAAATTTTTTTTCAAGCATTCCATGAAGGATAAAAAGTCTGGCTTGCTTTTTTGCCATAGGTGCGGGAATGAAGATGTTGAAGAAAAGGACGCTTTAGGGTAGAATAGCGATATGGAATTTCTCGTACTGCTGCGTTCTGGCAGATATTATAATTATGCAGCCTTGTATGTGCTTTTTTGCATTGTCACGGATTCGGGTTCTGCGGACGATATTTGCGAAGCGGCATCGAGCTATGGAGTGGAGATTGTTTTGATATGAGATATCCTTCTTGTTTGACTTGGGAAAAATTTCAATCGATTACGGCAAAGGGACTGAAGGTATTTTTCTTTTACCTCGCAGTCCTTTCCTTTTGGCGCTTGTTTTTTGTGCTTTGGATGCAGGAATATATGTCGCCTTCCCTTGAAATCGGGGAAATTGCGTCTGCCATGTGGAGGGGCGTAAAGCTGAGCTGTCAGACAGCCGGCATTTTGACGGCGGTGAGTTTTTTCCCAGCGGTTCTTTTTCATTATCTTTGGGAAAAGGGAGAACGATATGTTTGGAAGGCAACGACGGCAGTTACTCTTTTGGTGGCTTCCATTCTCTATGTGGCAAGTTTTCCTTACTATCGGCAGTTTCATTCCAATTTCAACCAGCTGATGTTCAATGCCGTTAATGATGATATGTATGCGTTGCTTGTTTCCCTGGTTCAGGAGTTTTACCTGCCCGTTCGTTTGGTTGGGGCGTTCCTGCTTGCTTTCCTGCTTTGGAAATTGCTGATGCGATTCCTTTCCGTGGATTTTTTTGGCAGGCTGAAGGTGTTGTGGCTGCCGCTTCCTGTCAGGCTTTTTGGCAGGGCATTGCATTTGGGCTGTATTTACCTTGTGGTGCTTTGGAGCTTGTTTGGCGGGGCGCTCGGCTGGGAAGGGCAGGTAGACTGGGAAAATGCGGGAGCAACGAGGGACGATTTCCTCAATGAGCAGATTTTGGATAATTTTCAGGCAGTGTACCGTGGCTATGAGATGAATCACCGGATGCTTGCCTGCAATGGCTTGGATTTTACTGTGGAGGATATTCGACTGCTGGCGGCGAGCCTCTCCGGAAAGCCGCCTGTTTCTGACAGTTTGGACGATTACCTTGTGCGGCAGGCACAGGGGGCGCAGGTGCCAAAGCCAAGGCATATTTTTGTGATTCTTTCGGAAAGCTATGCCAATTGGCCGCTTTTGGAGAAGTATGCGGATTTGCATATCGCAGATGGCATGCGCGCGGTTCTTGCGGAGGAGGATACGGACTATTGCTCGACGTTCCTCCCGAACGGGGCAAGCACAGTATCGGCGGTGACTGGCATGGTGACGGGACTGGCAGATGCGAATTTGTATTTGACGACCATGCCGGAGTCGTTTGCTGCGCCTTATCCTACGGCAAGTGCGCCGCAGATGGAAAGGCTGGGGTATGCTACGAATTTTTGGTATGCCGGCCCTGCGACTTGGGAACGGATCGGAGCATTTACAAAGGCACAGGGCTTTCGGCATTTCTACAGCGAGGGGGATTTCGGTGATGTGCCGGGAAGTGTCTGGGGCTGCGAGGACGAGTGCTTTTATGAGAAAGTGCTGGAACGCTTGACGGACGAGCCATCCTTTCATGTCCTGCTGAATGCGTCCAATCATTCACCTTATGATGTGGATGTGGCAAAGAAGGGATTTGATGAGGGAAGTGTAAGGGCGGTTCTTCCAAAGGAAGCGCAGGGGGACGATTGGCTTTTGAAGGAGCTTGGGCATTATTGGTATGCTGACAGGGAGCTGGCAAGATTTCTTCATGCGGTCAAGGAACGCTATCCTGACAGCTTGTTTATCATCGTGGGAGACCATGCCGACCGCTATCATATTGACAAAACCCCGTCTGCTTATGAGCGTTACGGGATTCCGTTTATCGTGACGGGTTATGGCGTGCATAAGGGCTTGCTTTTGCCGGACAGTGCAGGCTCGCAAATAGATATTTTTCCGACCATCGTTGAAATGGTTGCACCGAAGGGCTTTATGTATATGTCGCTGGGCAGTAGCTTGTCGAGGAACAACCGCCAAGGCGTGAATTACGGCTTTTGGATTACGAGGAACGCCATCGGCAAGGCGGATACCGTTCCGCTTGTGCCGGAGGGGTTGGACGGGGAAACGCCTCCTGCGATAGATGACGCTGCCATGCAGGATTATATCAATGCCGTTCGCAGCATATCATGGTGGCGGCCTAAATACGGCTCGCTGCTTGATGAGGAAAAGCTGAAGGATAGGCAGTGATATTGCGGACGGGAGCAGGGACAGGCTGTTTTCCTGCAAGAGATAGGGAGTGAGAAAATTGCGCTTGTATATTGCCGAGAAACCGAGCATGGGGCGGGAGATTGCAAAGTGCTTGACAGGTCCTGTACAGCAGAAGGACGGGTATTTGATTACCAAGGACGGTATCGTGACATGGCTTTTTGGGCATATTCTGCGGCAGGCAGAGCCAGAGGAATATGATGCAAAGTACAAGAGATGGAAGGCGGAGGATCTGCCTATCCTGCCGAAGGAGTGGAAGCTTCTTGTGGCAAAGAATTGCGAGAAGCAGTTTGCGATTCTTCGCAGTCTTATTGCCAAGGCAGATGAGATTGTCCATGCGGGAGACCCGGACAGAGAAGGGCAGCTTCTCGTGGACGAGGTGCTGGACTATCTTGAAAACCAAAAGCCGGTTAAGCGAATCCTGCTGAATGCCTTGGACGAGAAGAGCATTCGGAAGGCGAATGAGAACCTGCGCGACAATGCGGATTTTTTCCCGCTGAAGCAGTCGGCATTGGCTCGTGCGCGTGCCGATTGGCTGATTGGGATGAATCTTTCTCGTGCCTATACGATAGCGGCACGGAGGGCAGGGCATGCTCGTGTCGTTTTGCCGATTGGCAGGGTCAAGACACCAACCTTGGCACTTGTCGTGCGCAGGGAACGAGAAATTGAGAACTTCAAGCCAGTGGAGCATTACATTATCAAGGCAGAATTTGCACATGAGAATGGGAGCTTTTGGGCGCAGTGGAAGCCGAGCGATATGCAGGGCGGGCTGGACAGCGAAAATCGTTTGATCGACAAGAGCGTTGCAGAGAGCAAACTGGAAGAATTCCTGCGTGAGCCAAGAAATGGCGTGGTTTCTTCCTATCAAAAGGCACAGAAAAAAGAGCCTGCGCCTCTGCCGTTTTCCCTTTCTTCCCTGCAAGTGCTGGCTGGCAAGCGTTACGGCTACGATCCGCAGCTGGTTCTGGATACGGCACAGAAGCTTTATGAGAAAAAGCTGACAACTTATCCAAGGTCGGATTGCGAATACCTGCCACTGAACCAGTTTCAGGATGCGAAAACGATATTTTCCCATCTTGCTTCCTGTGGGGAAGATCTGTTGGAGGGCTGGGCAGAGTCTGCGGATGCAGGATTCAAGAGCCGTGCATGGAATGACAAGAAGATATCGGCGCACCATGCGATTATACCAACTACGGTCAAGGCAAATCTAAAAAATCTTTCGGAAACGGAACGTAATCTCTATCGGTTGATTGCAAGAGGATATCTTGCCCAATTTTATCCGCTTCATATCTATGACCAAACCAAGATTGGGATTTCTTACAAAGATGAAATTTTTACAGCAAGCGGACGCACAGAAAAGGAGCTTGGCTGGAAGGTCATGTATCAAGCAGCCAAGAAGGAGGCGGAGGATGAAAAGAGCGAGGAAGAGGAGACAGATAGTGATACTGTCCTCCCTGCTATGAAGAAAAAGGATGCGGTTCGCTATGAAAAGGGAAATCTCATAGCACGGACGACCAAGCCACCTGTGCGGTTCACGCCAGCTTCCCTGCTTGCCGGCATGAAGGAGATTCATAAGTATGTAAAAAATGCTGAGGCAAAAAAACAGCTTAAGGATGTTTACGGCATTGGCACGGAGGCAACGAGGGCGACAATTATTGACGATTTGATTCGCAGGAAGTTCCTCAAGCCGCAGGGAAAGAAAAAATACCTGATACCGCAGCCCCATGCGTACCTTCTGGTGGATTCCCTTCCTGATGAGATGACCTATCCTGATTCTACTGCCATTTGGGAGGATCGCCTGCATTCCATGTCGGACGGAGAAGGCTCTTTGGAAGAATTCCTCTCCCAGCAGGTACAGTTTACGGTGAACCTTTGCCAAAAGGCATCAGAAACCCAGATGGAAATTCAGGGTGCATATCCGTGCCCAAGGTGCAGGCATGGCATACTGGTAAAGCGTCAGGGAAAAAACGGGATCTTTTGGGGCTGTTCCAATTTTCCCCGTTGCCGCATGACTTGTGATGACTTGGATGGAAAGCCAAGAATTGCAGATTCTGCGGAGAAGAAGCGAGCTGTCACAAGAAAATTTTCGGCGGATGAAGCACTGTCTTCTGCTTGGGCAGAGGAAACTGCACCGCCTGACGACATCTATGATGTGCTGGGTTCTCCCTATCCAACCGAGGAGGAAATGGCAGAATATCAAGCTACCTATCATAATGCTTCGTATGGAAAAAGGACGCAGTGGCGGGAAAAACCAAAATATTCCGCAAGCCCAATGGAACACATGGAAATGGAAAAGGAAGAAAAAGAGAACGAAAAGCAGTATCTTTGCCCCAAATGCAGGGAAGGAAAACTGCGGCAGATTCGAGGGCGAAACGGCGTATTTTGGGGATGCAAAAACTATCCGAGATGCACGGCAACCTTTGATGACGTGAAAGGAAAACCGAGATTGGAAGGATAGGAAAGGGGGCTGCTGCACGTAACTGTAACGTGCAGCAGCTTTTTTGATGTAAAAAGATAACGAAGCTAAGATGTCCCCTTCTTCAACAGCTTGCTGTAAGTGGGGGAAGCC
>CALELM010000097.1 GCA_937902665.1 uncultured Selenomonadaceae bacterium | reverse complement strand
AACAGCCATCCCCATGCCAGCACCCAACGGTCCAGTCGTTGCTTCTACACCCGTCGTATGTCCATATTCCGGATGCCCTGGCGTCAAAGAACCATCTTGACGAAACTGCTTCATATCCTCCAATGTCAATCCATATCCAAAGAAATGAAGAAGAGAATACAGCATAGCAGAACCATGACCGCCAGAAAGAACAAAGCGATCCCTGTTTTCCCATTTTGCATTCTTTGCATTATGCTTCATGTGATTTGCCCACAGCTCATAAGCCATAGGAGCACTCCCAAGCGGAAGTCCTGGATGACCGGATTTCGCCTTCTGAATAGCATCTGCCGAAAGAACTCGAATGGCATTTACGCAGGTAGTATCAATATGACTCAAAACAATCTCCCCCTATTATATTCATCTTTGCCTTTGTTGGAATAAAAACTATACTGGTTTTCAGTTTTTTCAAGCCAAATTTCTTGCATATCCTTCAGTGATTTACCAAATCCGGACGCAACACCTCAGCACCACAAAGATATACATGATTAATTTCTCTTTGAGGCTTTTCTGTTTCCGCAAGAAGAAGAACTCGTATGCACATAGGAAGCGCATGATCCACGTCCATCTGTCTTGTATCAAACACTGGTACCAGTTCCATGCCTTGAATTTTTCTCACACCTGAAGCAGGAAACGCTGCTGTGATATCTTCCGTTGCCGAAAAAATTGCCGCACCAATGTCCTCAGGTTGCAAGGCATTCTTAGTCATGATTTCTTTAACAAGCTCCTGAACTGCTTGCTGCACCTCTTCTTTTGTGTTTTCCGTAATTGTAGTAGCTCCCCGTATGCCGCGCATTTCCCTCACTCCATTCATTTCTTCTTATGAATATCCCATATTAAGCGAATTGTCAAGATAAAGGCTGCAAAATATCCTAAAAAACCTAACAAAGGAATCTCCATCACCTTTGGGGCCATGTTGGTTGTGCAAATCGTACTCGAACCGAGCAAAAGTGCCGCACACAACATAGCAATAATCAGCTTGTTCATCATTAAGTCCAACTGCCGAAGCGGCTCCTCAGAACCTGTCAGATCAAGGTTTACTTTTGTCTGCCCATTCATCGTCATTTTTAAAATGTCAGAAATCTGTTCCGGCAGCTGCATAGATTTCTTCATTAAGAGATATCCCTCTCGCTTTGCTTTGTCAATCTCATCCGTCCACTTGAAATTCTTTTTATAGCTTACAGAGAGACTCTTTGCAAAAATCTCTACAAAGCTAACATTAGGACAGCAAAGCCTCATAACCCCCTCTATCGTCAAAACGCCACGCGCAAACATACTGAGTCCTTGCGGACAAGAAATATGATGAGTCTTCAAGATATTCATGATTTGATGCGTCAGCCGTCCCATCTGTAATTGAGAAAAATCCATATTGCTGTATTGTGCCATCAATGCATCAATATCTTGATACAATGCTGTATGATTGATTTTTCCCTTTGGTACGCCAAGAGCTAAAACTGCTGTTTTC
This sequence comes from uncultured Selenomonadaceae bacterium, assembly GCA_937902665.1. Classification (GTDB taxonomy): domain Bacteria; phylum Bacillota; class Negativicutes; order Selenomonadales; family Selenomonadaceae; genus CALELM01. Next base: position 15,207 of record CALELM010000097.1, on the reverse strand, counting down.
ATTTCAAACGTATCATGATTTGCAAGAGCAAACAATGCTTTACGAATTGCCGTGCGATCACGATTAGAGAGACGCCCCATCATGCCAAGATCCAGCCAAACAATACGACCATTCCGTACCCAAATGTTTCCTGGATGAGGATCTGCATGAAAATACCCATCCGAAATAATCTGCTTGACATAATTCTCCCCAAGCTTTTTTCCTAGCTTATTGATATCATAACCTTTCAACTTAATACTCTTGAAATCATCAATGGGAATGCCTTCTATATATTCCATTACCAAGATAAATGGTGTCGTCAAATTTCGATAAATCTCAGGACAAGAAACATACTCTACATCCTGATTCAAATGATGAAATTCCTCTATGTGATCTGCTTCAATCAAGAAATCCATTTCTTGCTTTGCAATCATCCACATCTCATCAAGTACCATATTAAAATCCACGACATCCTGTGAATGGCTTATGACCTTGATAAGTCCCGATGCACGTTTCAAAAGCACAATGTCCTTTGCCATAACCGAATAAATTCCCGGTCTCTGCACTTTTACAACAACCTTTGTCCCGTCCTTCAAAAATGCGCGATGCACTTGAGCAATCGAAGCAGACCCCAAAACTTCTTCATCAATACTATCAAAAATCTGATGCCAAGGGTGATGATATTCTCGTTCCACAACCTCAAGAATTGTTTGAAATGGAAGTGGCTTTGCCTCTGTTTGCAGCTTCATCAATTCTTCGCAATATTCCTGCGGCAGAAAATCTGGTCGCATACTCATGACCTGACCAAGCTTGACAAAAGTAGGACCTAAATCCTCTAAAATAAGTCTAAGCTTCTCTGGGGTAACCCCCATAACAACATCATGTTTTCTAAGAACAGAGACCATTTCCTTCAAACGCTTTGCGGAACCAACATCCTGTTCCTTGGTTATGTGTGTTCCCTGAAGAATTCTATTCAATACCTTCATTACTGTCTGGAATCCTCAATTCTTCTTGTACTTTTCAGCTAATTGCTGCTTTACCGTCTCATTAGAAAGGAAATCATCATAGGTTGATACACGGTCTACGACTCCATCTGGAGTGATGTCAATAATACGATTCGCTATTGTTTGCACAAACTCATGGTCATGCGAAACAAATAGTGCTGTCCCCTTAAACGCAATCATTCCATTGTTCAAAGCCGTAATTGATTCCAAATCCAAATGGTTTGTTGGTTCATCCAAGACCAAAACGTTTGCAGAGGAAAGCATCATACGTGAAAGCATGCACCGCACACGCTCACCTCCCGACAACACCCCTGCAGCCTTTTGACTTTCCTCTCCAGAAAAAAGCATACGGCCAAGGAAGCCTCGTACAAAAGTTTCATCGGGATCAGGGGAATATTGTCTAAGCCAATCCACAAGATTCAGCTTTACACCATCAAAAAACTCAGAGTTATCCGATGGAAGATATGCCTGCGTTGTCGTTACACCCCATTTGAAAGTACCCTCATCAGCTTCTTCTTCTCCCATTAAAATTTTGAAAAGCATTGTTTTCCCAAGGCTGTTAGGACCAACAAAGGCAACCTTATCGCCTTTGCGAATCGTAAAGCTTACATTCTTTAATACCTGCTCGCCATCTACGTTTTTTGAAATATTTTCTACCGTCAAAAGCTGATCGCCAGCCTCACGTTCTGGCTGAAAAGCAATATAAGGATACCGGCGAGAAGATGGCTTGATATCGTCCAAAGTAATCTTGTCCAACATTTTCTTTCTTGAAGTTGCCTGCTTGGACTTCGCTGCATTTGCTGCAAAACGTGCAATAAAATTTTGCAGTTCCTTAATCTTTTCTTCCTTTTTCTTATTTTGCTCTTTTGCCATCTGAAGTGCCAACTGACTGGACTGATACCAAAAATCATAGTTTCCAGCATAAAGCTGAATACTTCCAAAATCAACATCGCAAATATAAGTGCAAACCTGATTCAAGAAATGACGGTCATGCGAAACCACGATAACTGTATTTGGAAAATCTGCCAAGAAATTTTCCAGCCAGTTAATTGACTCAACATCCAAATGATTCGTTGGCTCATCCAGAAGAAGAATATCAGGACTCCCAAAAAGTGCTTGCGCCAAAAGAACCCGAACCTTCTCCTTTGCCGTAAGATCCACCATCTGCATCGTATGCTTTTCATCGGTGATTCCAAGACCATTCAACAGACGTGCTGCTTCTGACTCAGCATCCCAACCATTCAATTCTGCAAATTCTGCCTCCAGTTCAGAGGCCTTCATCCCATCTTCTTCAGAAAAATCTGGTTTAGAATACAGAACCTCCTTTTCTTGCATAATTTCAACCAGACGCTTATGCCCCATGATAACAGTACGAAGAACTTCATAATCATCAAATGCATAATGATCCTGCTTTAAGACAGCCAAACGATCTCCAGGAGTAATTTCTATCGTACCGCCTGTTGGCTCCAATTCTCCTGAAAGCAGGCGAAGAAACGTAGATTTCCCCGCACCATTCGCACCAATCACCCCATAGCAATTTCCAGGGGTAAATTTCAGGTTAACTTCCTTGTAAAGTATTCTTTTTCCAAATTGAAGGCTCAGATTGTTTGTAGTGATCATATTGTCTCCTCATCTCTATATAATTTAGTTGTTCAATATTGCATGAAACATAGATAGAATGCTTTGCCCATAGCTATTTCCAGGAACAGCCCAACGCCCATTCAAATCACCCCAACGTCCAATTGTATTTGCTCCATATGAGGAACGAACTAGCTTGTAACGTGGATCTACCACAGGAACTGCTGGAGATCGAGTGGACACATAAGCCAGCAAATGCTGAATATGCGCACGGACGCCAAGCTGCGATGTCGAAAAATATGCTCCCTTTACAGAGGCACTTGTGGTTCCCAATCCGCAATAATTATTTTGATCCGGAGTTACCGTACCACCATACCGAAAAAAGCCCGTTTCCTTCAACGCTTGCGCAAATGCAACATCCGGCCGAATTCCCTCCCGCTTTCCTTCCTCGTAATAGTAGGAGACCAATTCCTGCGGTGTTACTGAAATATTAGGAGATGGATTCACGCTCAAAAGATACCTCACGCACTGTTCCTGACTGGCGAGTGGAGTACCTACAATGGCATCATCATCTGCGGATATCGTTTCCGGCACCTGAACACAAGCAGGTATATCATTGGAAGCTTGCGGAACCACAGGATGAAGTATCTCCTGAATGCGCTCTGATAATAAAAGTCTTTTTCTTCCATCTACACTCTGTTGAATTGCACGACTTGCCTCCACAGTCGCTTTTACCTGCGGATCATGCAAGCGGCTTGCCTCTGAGCCAGATGCTTGCGTCATGACCAACGTAGCTGTCATACACGCAAGAAAAAACTTCTTACTTTTTTTCCACCTAAAATTCACCAATGCACACTCCTTAAACTATAACGAGCTAAAGATGTCCCCTTCTTCAACAGCTTGCTGTAAGTGGGGGAAGCCAAATTTTAACAAGCGACGAGCATATCTCCCGCTTCGTTGAAACGCTGACAAAGAAGAAACTTGCTAACGCAAGTTTCCTGATTCAAGGCACTATAAACCTTGAGAAAAAAAGGACAAACCATATATCCCTGCCAAAACCATCTCACAAAAAGGAACACATGCTCTCTGTCCGGAAAAGCACTTTAAAACAACATGAACAATAATTGCCGCACCTAAGCCAACGACAAAATCATGGGAAAATGGCAAGAACAGCAAAAAACACAAAACTGTCAATCGATCAGACAAATCCCCATGAAACAAATCCTTGGAATGACACAAAACCAATAATCCACTACATATCAAAACCGGAGCCATAATCGCTCCAAAAGATGTTATTTCCTTTACAACCGGCTCACAAAAAATCAATAGCATCATCACGATTGCTGCCACATAAGCCGACCTGTTCGTACCATTCACAGATAGCCGACCTGTAAGGGTTTCTGGTGCAGGCCGCAACGACATACTCCCCAAAAAAGACGATGCCATATTGACTCCAAATAACACAGCCAGCTGTTTTCTCCACATTTTAGGATGAGCATCGCAAAACAATGCTCGAAGAATCCCCTGCCCTTCAGAAAACATAATCAACAATATCGTCAGAATTAACTCAGGGTGCATAACCGCCTGTTCAAAATCTAACTGAAAAACTATTTTATCCAATCCCTCAGGCAACATAAACGATGCCGCAGGAATTACCCAAAAGCCTTGCAAAAGAGAAATCATCGCTATAGAGAGCACCCCCACAGCAAATGCAAAGGAAAGTTTGTTAAGGGACAATATCAAGATAATAAGAACCCCTAACAAAGTAAGGTACATCACAGGTGAGGAGAAACTTCCTAGCATGATACATGTAAAAGGAGCACCAACAAAAACTTTTCCCTGCAAAAGCCCCTGAAAAACCAGAACCAGTCCCAAACCTGCCGGAAAAGCATTACGCAAAACCTTAGGAATTGACAAACTCAGATAGCTTCCAAGCGGTGAGAGTACACCAACTAACCCTAAAACAGAAGCAATGCAAACCGCTCCCAACACCATCTGCCAGCTATGTCCTTTGGAAACAATCTCCCCGTATACCAACCATGTAACCATAGCAATGCTTGGTGCCACAATCACAGGACATTTCATGAGCTTTCCAAAAAGAAGAGTACCCGCTGCTGACAACCCCAAGCATGCAGCATACGAGCCGGCAAAATCCATTCCACTTTGAAAAAGAAGCGTTGGCACAACAATCCACGAAGGCAATGCAGAAAACACCATAAGAATTGCAGACAAAAGCTCATCCTTCCAAAGCAACAAACTATTTTCACCCCATCAGTACAAATTCATACAAGCCCACATAATTAAGTATACGATAAAGAAGTTGATTTATCAATGCTTTAAATTCTTGGCACCTAAGAAGGGGCAGAAAGCATTCACATAGGCAATTACATATTACCCAATCAAGCATAAAACGAACCCTCATTTGTTTACACAAATGAGGGCTTAAAAACAGTCAGCCTGCTTGCAAGGAATCACATATCAAAACATGTCGTGTTCTACCATATATTCCGCAATTTGAAGTGCATTGAGTGCAGCACCTTTGCGAATCTGGTCACCACATACCCAAAGATTTAATGCATTCTCAATAGAATAATCCTTGCGAATACGTCCAACCTCTACATCATCTTTCCCGGAAGTAAAGAGCGGCATCGGATATTCCATCTCATCCGGATTATCATTGACCTGCGCACCGGGGAATGCGGCAATCGCTTTCTTGGCAGCTTCCACGGAAACCTCGTCCTCAAATTCAATGTTGACGGACTCTGCATGACTGCGGTAAACAGGCACTCGAACCGTGGTAGCCGTAATGCGAATGCTGTCGTCTTCCATGATTTTCTTCGTTTCCTCAATCATCTTCATTTCTTCTTTTGTATAGAGGTTCTCCTTGAACACGTCAATCTGAGGAATCAAGTTGAAAGCAATTTGATAATGCTTTGGCAGCGATGCTCCCGGCAAAATATTTGCAACAACCTCCCGACCAGCTGAAATATCAGCTACCTGCGTTTCCAGTTCAGCCATAGCTTCCTTTCCACCACCGGAAACTGCCTGATACGTAGACACTACAACACGCTTAATCTTAGAGATGTCATACAACGGCTTCAATGCCATCACCATGATAATTGTGGAACAATTCGGATTAGCAATGATTCCCTTGTGCCTTGCTATGGCATCGGGATTTACTTCTGGAACGACAAGCGGAACCTCAGGATCCATGCGGAAGGCACTGGAATTATCAATAACAACCGCACCTGCCTTCACTGCAAAGGGTGCAAAGGTCTTGCTTGCACTTCCACCTGCAAACAAAGCAATATCTACACCTTCAAAAGAGTTCTCCGTTGCTTCCTCTACCGTGTAATCCTTTCCCATAAAGGGAATAACCTTACCTGCGGAACGCTTGGATGCCAAAAGCTTCAAATCAGCAAACGGAAAGTTCCTTTCTTCTATCAGGTTCAAAAATTCCTGACCAACTGCACCGGTAGCACCAAGAATAGCAACATTGTATTTCTTCATATAGCAAACATCCTCTCCAATTGTAATTTCAAAAATCCATCAAATTCTCAAGACCAATGACAAGCCCCTGCAATTCACGCACCTTTTTGCAGGCAAGCACAACACCCGGCTGGAAGGAATTGCGATCCATAGAATCATGCCGTATCGTCAACGTCTGACCGAGCCCACCAAAAATAACCTCCTGATGCGCCACATATCCTGGCAGCCTCACACTATGGATATGCATGCCATCATACTCCGCACCGCGCGCCCCTGCCAAGTTCTCCTTTTCCTTTGGATTTCCTTGTTTCATGGTTTGACGAACTTCTGCTATCAATTTTGCTGTCTGAAGCGCCGTACCGGACGGTGCATCCAGCTTGTTGTCATGATGAAGCTCAATAATCTCGACATGCGGCATATACTTTGCGGCCTGCTTGCTCATCATCATCATCAATACGGCACCAATAGCAAAGTTCGGTGCAATAAATGCCGCCGTATCATTTTCCCTTGCCAGTTTATCAATTTCTGCCTTCTGTTCCTCCGATAATCCAGTCGTTCCAATCACTGGAGAAACCTTCTCCCTCAATGCCGTACATGCACTCTCAAAAACAACGTCTGGACGAGTAAAATCCACCATAACCTCAGGCTTGGTTCTCCTTATCGTGTCCAACAAGCTCCCATCTACGGAAATACCTGTTTTTTTGCGACCAATCAGCTCACCTATATCCATGCCCGACCTAATGTCAACAGCACCAACTAATTCTAACTCCTCATCATCAAGCACTGCAGCGACAACAGCTTGCCCAACGCGCCCGCAAGCGCCATTTACCAATACCTTTACCAAAAGAATACGCCTCCTAAAAGAATGGATGCCATTATTGTAATCTATGTCTTTAGTGCATGTCAACATGTCAACCTTCGGGAGATGTTGCAAAATCATTTTATTCCGCATGACAAAATGATAAAAGGCCTCCCGTGATTTCATTCACAGTCATCACGGGAGAACCCCTCGTTATATGCTCGCCGCTTGTTAAAATTTGGCTTTCCCCACTTACAGCAAGCTGTTGAAGAAGGGATCATCTTCAGCTTCGTTATTATTTTGCCATCAAGTTAGCAACCTTATTTGCAAAATCCACCGGATTTTCCGGCAAAATCCCTTCGATAATCAATGCCTGCGTATAAAGCAAATCGCAATAATCCTTGAAATCCTGACCATCTTTGTTCGCTACATGCAAGGATTGCAGGCGTGCAAACAATTCATGATGCGGGTTAAGCTCCAAAATTCTCTGCGCCTTGAACATAGGATTGTTCATCTCAGCAAAGGTCTGCTCCATGGAAAGAGAAGGTCCCTGCTCATCAGCCACCAAGCAGACAGCACTCGACTTCAATCGGTTGGACACCTTGACATCTGCTACCTTGCCAGAAAGTGCCTCCTTGATATCCTTTATCATATCGTCGTTGGACTTTGCGATTTCCTCGGCTTCCTTCTTGACCTCCTTCGATTCCTCATCATCGAGATCCAGATCGCCCCTGCTAATGGAGTGGAACGGCTTGCCCTCATATTCACGGATTGCCTCAATGCAGAACTCATCCACTGGATCAAGCAGGTACAGGACCTCAATTCCTTTCTCGTTCAAAAGCTCCATCTGTGGCAATTTTTCAATGGTTTCCTTGTCCTTTGCCGTTGCATAGTAAATCTTCGTCTGTTTTTCTGGCATGCGATCCAAGTATTCTTTCAAAGACACCAGCTTATTTTCCTTTGATGACATAAAGAGAAGAAGGTTCTTCAGCTTATCAATGGTATCGCTGCCAGAATACATACTATTGTATATGCCAATTTTCAATGATTTACCGTACTCATTCCAAAACTTCTCATAATCCTCACGGGAGTTTTTCATTTTACGTTCCAATGTTTTGAGGATATTTTTTTCCAAAGCACGACCAATCGTTTTAAGTTCTCGGCTCTGCTGCAAAAGCTCACGGGAAATGTTCAAGGAAAGGTCCGGGCTGTCCACCAGTCCCTTAATAAAACGCATATAGTCCGGAAGCAAGTCCTTGCACTTATCCATGATAAAGACATGTCGCGAATAAAGCTGGACACCCGGCTCATAATCTGTATGGTAAAGATTGAACGGTGCCCGTGCAGGAATACAGAAAAGTGCCGTATATTCTACTGCGCCCTCTGCCTTCGTATGGAATACTTCCATTGGCTTATCCCATTCATGAAACTGATTCTTGAAGAAATCATTGTAGTCATCATCTTTCAGATCCGACTTGTTCCTAGTCCAGAGAGGCTGCATGGAATTCAGCGTCCGAACCTCTGTACGCTTGATTTTCTCTGCGCCTTCTATCGGCTTTCCTTCATCATCCTTCGGAGTTTCCTCCACCTCAAAATTCATCTTGATTGGATAACGAACATAGTCAGAATACTTCTTGACAAGACCTTGCAGCTTGTAATTTTCCGTAAAGTTTTCTTCTGCTTCATCACCATAGAAATCCTTCTTCAAGGTGATGATAATCGTTGTTCCTCTCTTTTCCTTTTCACATTCTTCAATACTATAAGATCCATCTCCTGTCGATTCCCAACGGACAGCTTCCTTTTCCCCTGCCTTGCGGGTCACAATAGCCACTTTTTCCGCTACCATGAACGCAGAATAGAATCCCACGCCAAACTGGCCAATCATTTCCTTGTCGTTAATTTCATCATTGGTTTCTTTTGCTTTCTTCAGCTGCTCCAAAAATGCTTTCGTACCAGATTTTGCAATCGTACCAATGTTTTCAACAACCTCATCGCGCGTCATGCCGATACCATTATCGGAAATCGTCAAGGTATGGCTATCCTTATCAGGAACAAGGAAAATCTCATAATCCTCATCCCCCTCCAAGATTTCATGATTCGTCAAGCCTTGAAAATGTACTTTATCAATCGCATCCGAAGCATTAGAAATCAATTCTCTCAAAAAAATCTCATGATTCGTGTAAATTGAATGAACCATCAAATCCAAAAGCTGTTTTGTTTCTGCCTGAAATTCTCGTGTCTCTTTTGCCATTTCTGTCACCCTTTATACCTAATATTGTTAGCACTCTATTCAACAGAGTGCCAACTCACATATCCATATAGTAACGCAAAAAAACCAAAAAATCAAATATTATTCATAAATCGACACAAAAAAGCCGATATGACAGCATTCCCATCATATCGGCACCAACTACATACACGCAATCAGATTCCAGCCTGCTGCTTCAACACAGCAGCTTTATCCGTACATTCCCAAGGAAGATCAACATCTGTCCGTCCAAAATGCCCATAAGCAGCCGTCTGTTTATAAATAGGACGACGAAGTCTCAGCATACGAATGATACCTGCTGGACGAAGATCAAAATTTTCCTTTATCAAGGTCTCGATTTTTTCTTCATCTACCCGATTTGTCTCAAAGGTATCTACCATAACAGAGACTGGCTGTGCCACACCGATAGCATACGCCAACTGAATCTCACAGCGTTCTGCTAAACCAGCAGCTACAATATTCTTTGCTACATAACGAGCAGCATAGGCTGCACTGCGGTCTACCTTCGTCGGATCCTTACCAGAAAAAGCACCACCACCATGGCGAGCCCATCCGCCATAGGTATCAACAATAATCTTTCTGCCAGTCAAACCAGAATCTCCCTGCGGTCCACCAATCACGAACTTTCCTGTCGGATTAATGAAGTACTTTGTTTCTGTTGTCAACAGCTCCGCTGGAACTACTGGCTTTACAACCTTCTCAATTAAATCCCTCTCGATCTGTTCCAACGTAACATCTGGGTTGTGCTGCGTTGATATAACGATAGTCTCCACACTCACTGGCTTATCATTTTCATAAGCAACCGTGACCTGAGTCTTTCCATCTGGGCGGAGATACTTCAGCTCACCATTCTTGCGAACCTCAGTCAATCGTCGCGCCATACGGTGCGCTAAGGCAATTGGCAATGGCATATATTCCGGTGTCTCATTCGTTGCATATCCGAACATCATGCCTTGATCTCCTGCACCAATCGCCTCAGCTTCATCCATCTCACCTTTTTTTGCCTCAAAAGCCTTGTCTACACCAAGAGCAATATCAGCGGATTGTTCATCGAGCGAAACCAACACAGCGCAAGAATCAGCATCAAATCCATACGAGGAATCCGTATAACCAATTTCTCTCACCGTATTTCGGATAATATGCGGAATATCCACATAACACTCCGTAGAAATCTCACCAACTACATGAACCTGCCCTGTCGTAACTAAAGTTTCACAAGCAACTCGTCCCTGCGGATCTTTTTCCAAAATTGCATCCAAGATGCTGTCGGAAATCTGATCCGCCATCTTGTCCGGATGGCCTTCCGTCACCGATTCCGATGTAAACAACATACGCTTCTTGTTCATAATCTGCCTCCTTTTTCAAAGTCCCCTTTCTTTCGAAAACAAAAAAACTCCCCTTTTTTCTATAAGAGAGTTTTTATCCATGCTCATCTTATAGGTCAAGCCTAAAGGAATTGGCACCGTTTTGAGTAAATCAATGGTTGCCGCAGCTTCATTGGGCCTGTCCCTCCACTGCTCTGGATGAGTCTATATTTCGTTTTCAACAAAAGGATCATTTCCCGTCCATCTTACCGCAATTATGGCCTCATGTCAATCAACCTTAAGTCCAAATACAAAATTTATGTATATTTCGGGCTTATAACGCCATTATTCAAGAAAATGCAATAAGCATTTTCCCTCCAATTCGCGTTTCAACGAAGCGGGAGATATGCTCACCGCTTGTTAAAATTTGCTTTCCCCCACTTACAGCAAGCTTTTGAAGAAGGGGACATCTTTAGCTTCGTTATAGGAAACATCAGCGGAAACGAATGACATGTTTGCGCTATCAAAAAAAGCACCCTTTTCAGAGTGCTCATTGATACCGAAAATTTAACGCCGTCTCCACGGTCTTGCTTGCGGATAGCATCTACAATAAGCTGGTTCTCTTTTGAGAATCTGTCAACTGCGCTTGTTCCTTCTTTTCCTGTTGTTTCGCTAATCGCTCGTCTGCCAGCTTGTAAGCTTCTTGCAAGATTGCTTCCTTCTTTTGCTCGTCCATGCACGATACGGCTTCCACTAATAAGGCTGTAAGTTTGTCCCCCTGCATTGAAATCTCCCCTTATCTCGTCTACCATACTTACATAATATGCACCAAGATTTAAGAATCGCTGCTGGCCTGTCTCTCTGTACATGCTTAACAAACTTTCAATCGTTGTTTTTATTTCTGCCACCGCTTTATCGCATATACTATCAATATCATCCTTTGACGATATATGTTTTGCAAATACAGGATTGTTAAGGATTTTCTTTAAAAAGTCATGTGTTCTTGCAGGAATATCATTGAATTTCATTGTGACATCGTATTTCTTACCTTCATAATAACCTGTTTTATCTACATTTTCAATGTCGTTTTTCGCAGACAATTTAATACCTTCGGTCACAAGCTGCCCGCTTGTCAGGCGAATCTCTTTGCCCTCCTTGTAGACTTTGAACAACGGCCTGCCTTCGCCATCCTTCATATCATGTGCCAGTCTGCCAAACGCCTTTACAAAGGAATCCCTCTGCGCTGTCGTCAGCTTCCCTTCCGGATTATGGAAAAACTCTGCAAACTTATCCATGATACGCTTTGCCCATGCTGTAAACCTTTTAGCAAGACTTGGCTGCTCAACACCCATTTCCTTAAAAACATTTACACGGTCTTTGACTTCTTCAAAAGAATCAGCAAACATTTCTTCAACCGTCAGGTCGTCAGACATTTCAGTGCGTCCTATCCGTTTACGATATGCGTCCGGTGTCAAGTCGTCATTATCCACTACTTTAGCATTGCGAATAGCTCTTGCTATCTCGCCTTTTGCATAAGCTTTGCCATCGTTTAAACTAAGCAATGCTTCCGCCTCACGGATAAAATCATCCCTGCCTTCTTCGCTCCTAAACAGAAAACCCTTGGCAAATCGACTATAACTTCCTCCGTTCTGTCCATCCACCTTTTTAACTTTCAAGTAAACATCAGTTTCAAGAGGTTGTAAAATCTTGGAAAAAGGATTTTCTTTGTTCTTGTACCTGTGTGTGTTCCGGAACTAAAGTGTTCTGTTCCGTTTGCATTTTCTTTCAGTGATTCATCTGATGAATCCTGCTGTTCAGTCTCAAGTGTTCCTTTCCCTGCAAGATACTTGTTCGCTTCTTTTACGAATTTAGAACAGTTGTTTTCGTTTCCAAAATTAAACCATCCGCCTTTGTAATTGATGTTGCCACGATAGTTTCTTGCCAAAAGGCACAACTTTGCATCGTCAATCAGTTTTACATCGTCAGGAAGCGAAATATACTTGTTTATAGCGTTGCTGTTTTTGTTCATGCTGTTTGTGAATCGTTTCGGGATATCCAATCCAATCCTGTCTGGAATACGCTTGTCTTCCAGCCTGTCAAACAATTCCTTGATATCGTCAATGTTCGTAAGGTCAAGATTTTGCCTGTATTTCATTTCTTCAAAGTCAGTTGGATCGTTGTACTTGTCAATAATCAATATATAACTATAGCACAAAAATCTATTGTCTTGTCAGAAAAAATTTTTGTGCTATAATAGAAAAGGATTTTATTGTAGTTTTATCCTGAGAGGAGATTTGTTATGGCAGAAAGCAAAGAAAAAAAAGTAGCAACTAAGGCGAAAAATCCAAAAAAGACTAGTGTAGCAGAAAAGAAGGTACCGTTGGGTTTTATTTTCTTTAATTGCAATGAAGAAAAGAACCAGAACACGATGAATATTTTCTATGAAAATAATCGTGTAGTTTATCGTGAAACAAAAGCATCTCGCAAGGCACTTTGGGAAAAAGTTCAGTCAGAGATTACGGCTGAAAGAATTTCTATTGACAAACAAAATATAGATGCTGTAAAGGATTTGATTTTGGAAGGTAATCCTACGGATGCAAGCCAATATATCCATTGCGGAACAATTATCAGCATTACGTGCCTTTGATGCACCTGCTTTGGTGTAGATATGTTTTCTGAGTTAAAAGGTCTTCTATGATGAATAAAAATCATGGAAGGCCTTTTAGTGTGAAAAAATATTTCTCAAAAAATTGCAAAACTGATTATAACGCCATTGTTCAAGAAAATGCCATAAGCATTTTCCCTCCAATTTGCGTTTCAACGAAGCGGGAGATATGCTCACCGCTTGTTAAAATTTGGCTTCCCCCACTTACAGCAAGCTGTTGAAGAAGGGGACATCTTTAGCTCGTTATACGTTATCTCTTTTTACATCAAAAAAGCTGTTGCACGTTACATTTACGTGCAACAGCCACTTCTTTTTTGATATAAAACACAAATTCAATTAACTCTTTTTGTATGCAGTAATCGGCGTATAGTGCTTTTTGAAAAATTCTTCTGCAACCTGCGGGAAGAGTGCATAGGAGAGAACATCTTCATCGGAAGGATTCAAATAGCCCTTTTCCTTAAGCTCTACCTTGAACTGATCGAAAGTCTTGCCCTTTGCATCTTCAATGGAGCAATCTTCAATGATATCAGCTTCTGGAATCCCAAGAGTCTCTGTCAAGAACTTCCTATCTACTTCCACAGGTGTACGACCGAACTTTCCACGAACCAAATCTTTGAATTCCTTTGGTACCATCTTGTAACGTTGTCCAGACATGACATTAAACGTAGCCATTGTTCCAACAATTTGACTGGAAGGCGTGACAAGCGGCGGATAACCTGCATCCTCACGAACTCGAGGCATCTCATCAAGCAAATCCTGGTATTTGTTTTCCATGCCTGCTTCCTTGAGCTGGTTTGCAAGATTAGAGAGCATACCGCCAGGAATTTGGAAATCAAGCACATTGGGATTAATATCAAAATACCCTTTGAGCTTAAATTCGTCAATGATGCGCTTCTTGACAGCAAGGAAATGTTTTGAAATTGGGGTCATTGCCTGACGATCAAGTTTCGTGTCACGTTCCCCACCTTCCAAAGCAGCAACAATAGTCTCTGTGCATGGCTGCGATGTGTCGCTGGAGAACGGTGCGAGAGCACAATCAAGAATATCAACACCAGCTTCGATTGCCTTCAAATAAGTAGCATGACCAAAGCCAGATGTGCAATGTGTATGAAGCTCTACAGGAATATTGAGTGCATCCTTCAGCTTCTTTACCAAATCATATGCAACATAAGGCTTCAGCAACCCAGACATATCTTTGATACATACAGAATGGCATCCCATTTTCTCCAATTCCTTTGCAAGGTTTACGAACATTTCGTTTGTATGTACTGGACTGATAGTGTAAACAAGGCAACCTTGTACATGAGGTTTTTCCGGGCATTCCAATGCTGCATTGATGGCAACCTTTAAATTACGAACGTCATTCAAAGCATCAAAAATACGAAAAACACCAATACCGTGTGCAGAAGCCTTACGGACAAATGCCTCAACAACATCATTGGAGTAATGGTTGTAACCCAAAAGATTTTGTCCGCGCAACAACATCTGAATTGGTGTTTTTAGATGCTTTTTCAAAGTATCAAGCCGTTCCCAAGGATCTTCATCCAAAAAACGAAGGCAAGTATCAAAAGTAGCTCCGCCCCATGCTTCTAAGGCATTGTAGCCAATCGCATCCAATGCCTCCAACTGCGGAAGCATATCTTCGATACGCATACGTGTAGCGACAAGGGACTGATGCCCATCACGAAGAACTGTTTCTGTAATCTTTACTGGATTGTTAGCCATAATAGAACACTCTCCTCTATGTTATAATAACACAAACTCGATATTTTCGAGCTTGCAAATTCAACGAAAATGATGAGATTAACATGGCATAAAGTCACAAAGTTACTCAATGTTATTTGACCGTATCAAATTCACACCACAAGTATATTATAGGTATTAAAAAAGATTATGTCAATGGAATATGTGACTTTCTTAACATAAGTGTGCTCTATAAAAGGTGCGAGATATTGGTCTTTTTTTCAAGAAAAATTTGAGCAATTACGCTAGTTTTTATTGAAATAGATGATTTTAAATTTCGATAATGTTTTGCAAACACATCATTCTTATAACGAAGCTAAAGCTGTCCCCTTCTTCAACAGGTTGCTGTAAGTGAGGGAAACCAAATTTTAACAAGC
>CALELM010000096.1 GCA_937902665.1 uncultured Selenomonadaceae bacterium | reverse complement strand
GCTACCGTGGGCTTTCCACCCCGACACCGAGCATGAAGGGATCGAGCGGACTTCTCGAACTTGGCTGGAAACGTCCCATCTCCGAGAAGAACCCTGTAGCGATTGACGTAAACCTCACGGGATACGCAGGAAAACAACGGGGAATCTCGGCAAATGTAGGACTTAACTGGGCATTCTAAACATACGAAACAAATGCCAAAGGGGCTGTTGCACGTAAATGTAATGTGCAACAGCCCCTTTTCAACGAAGCGACAGACTTGCCAAAGCAGAAGCTCAAAACTACTGGAAATAACAAATGCTCCATCGGAAGCCTGCACCTCCGATGGAGCATTTTCTGTTCAAAGCAATATGCAAAGCACAAATCTTATCAATAATTTTTTGCAACCTGCTGGAAGTAGCTCTGCGGATGGTCACAGACAGGGCATTTTTCCGGTGCCTTGTCAGCCTCGCAAACAAAACCGCAGTTCAGGCACTGCCAAATAATTTTCTCGCTCTTTTGGAACACCTTGTCCTCCTCGATGTTCGCAAGCAGCAGGCGGTAACGTTCCTCATGCTCCTTCTCAATCTTTGCCACAGCCTCAAAGAGCGCCGCAATCTTCGTAAAGCCTTCTTCCCTTGCTGTCTTGGCAAAGCCCGGGTACATGCTCGTCCACTCGTCATTCTCGCCCTCAGCCGCAGCCTTCAGGTTTTCCGGCGTCGTGCCGATTCCCTCTACCAGCTTGAACCAAATCTTTGCATGTTCCTTCTCATTGTCAGCAGTTTCCGCAAAAATATTAGAAATCTGCACATAACCATCCTTCTTTGCCTTGGAGGAAAAATACGTGTACTTATTGCGCGCCTGCGATTCTCCTGCAAATGCCGCCCAAAGATTCTTTTCTGTCTGCGATCCCTTCAGTTCCATCAAAACATCTCTCCTTTTCTGTTCCTGCATAATGCAGAAAATCATTTCCTCTTTTAAATTCAACATTTTCTTGAAAAATCCTTTTGCGAAAACAAAAATAGACTGTGAAAAACAGATTCTTTGCTTTTCACAGCCCTTTCATATACAACTTATTCAGCCTTCCTGATAACCTCTACGCCACCCATGTAGGGAACAAGAGCCTTTGGCACAACGACAGAGCCATCCTCCTGCTGATAATTCTCCAAGATGGCAGCAACCGTCCTGCCGACAGCAAGCCCCGAACCGTTCAGCGTATGGACGAACTCCGGCTTGCCCTTGGTTTCCCTGCGGAACTTGATATTGGCACGCCGTGCTTGGTAATCCAAGCAGTTCGAGCAGGAAGAAATCTCACGGTAACGGTTCTGGCTCGGGAACCACACCTCGATGTCATAGGTCTTGGCAGACGTGAAGCTCATGTCACCCGTGCAAAGCTGCACCACATGGTAAGGAATCTCCAGCACCCGCAACACGTCCTCCGCCGCATCCACCATAGACTCCAGCTCATCCCACGAATCTTCCGGCTTCACGAACTTGATAAGCTCCACCTTGTTGAACTGGTGCTGGCGAATCAAGCCTCTCGTATCCCTGCCTGCGCTTCCTGCCTCCGCACGGAAGCAAGCCGTATAGGCACTGTAATACTCCGGCAGCTTCGCCCCATCCAAAATCTCATCCCGATGGAAATTCGTCGTAGGAACCTCCGCCGTTGGCACGAGGTAATAATCCAGCCCCTCCAGCTTGAACATGTCCTCGGCAAACTTCGGCAGCTGCCCCGTACCGATCATGCTGTCCTTGTTGGCAATATAGGGTGCCAAGATTTCCGTATAGCCATGCTTGTCCGCATGCAGGTCCATCATGAAATTGATGCAGGCACGCTCCAGCCTTGCCCCCATTCCCTTGTAGAACATGAACCTTGCCCCTGCAACCTTTGCCGCACGGTCAGCATCCAGAATATCCAGATCCGTGCCGATATCCCAATGTGCCTTCGGCTCAAAGGAAAACTCCCTCGGCGTTCCCCACTTGCGAACCTCCGGATTGTCCGTATCGTCCTTGCCAAGGGGAACATCCTCCTTCGGCATGTTCGGAATGTGCAAGAGAATATCCCGCAGCTTTTCCTCCACGTCCTTGAGGTCTGCGTCCATCGCACTGATCCTCTCTCCGACCTTGCGCATCTCCAGCACAACGGCATCCGTATTTTCCTTGTTTCTCTTCATCACGCTGATTTCTTTTGATACAGCGTTGCGCTTCCCCTTCAGCTCCTCCACCTCGCAGAGGATTTCCCGACGCTTTTTCTCAAGCTCGGAGAACTCATCCAGCTGCAGGGGATTATTGCGGTTCTTGAGCATTTGACGAACCTCGTCCAAATGGTCACGGACAAATTTCATATCCAGCACGGCAACTCACACTCCAAATCATGCAAAATTTTGATACATTCAGTGTATCATTTTTTATATGCTCCTTCAAGGAATTTTCCCAAAATGCCCACGATGCTTGTGACTGCTTCACAAACCATTTAAAATTATCCTTTTCCATCTTCCAAAATTTTTCGCAAGGTTCCAACGGCACGAAACAGCGTGACCCCAACATTGCCGGCACTGATTCCCATAACCTCTGCAATTTCCTTGTTGGAAAGCCCTGACCAGTATTTGAGCGCAATCATTCTCCGCTCACGCTCTCCCAGCTGGTCCAAAGCACAGAGAAGCTCCTCTGCCCCCTCCTCTGCCAGCAGCCTTGCCTCAGGTGTCTCTCTTTTCGGTGCTTCCGGCTGAAAGCAATCCTTCCATTCCTCCTCTGCCTGATGTGCCTTCGTCCTGCAATAGTCAACGACCGCATTGGAAGCGATCCTAAAAAGCCAAGTAGAAAATGCCGCCTTTCTACTGTCATATTTGGAAAGATTCTGGTATGCCTTCATAAAGACGACACTCACCACATCATCAGAAGCCGCCGTGTTTTTCAGCCTCGCAAAAAGGAAATTGTACACCCTTGGAAAAAATTCTCGGTACAGCGCCTCAAAAGCCTCCATGTCGGAAACTGCCTGCATCGCCAATGCATTATAATATCCCATATCTTTGACTTCTTCCAAAGTGACATCTCCCCTCATGCCATTTGACGGCTCGCAAGCCTCGCAAAAACCCCATTTTTTTCCATAAGCTCATCAAAGGTTCCTTCCTCCGCAATCCTTCCGTTATCCACAACCAAAATACGATCTGCATCCCGAATCGTAGACAAGCGGTGCGCAACAATGATTCGTGTCGCATGTCTTTTCTGCAAGCTTCTCGTGATGATTGCCTGCGTTCGATTGTCAAGAGCGCTCGTTGCCTCATCAAAGACCAGCAGTTTTGGATTCTTGGCAAAAGCACGGGCAATCATAAGCCGCTGTCTCTGTCCGCCCGAAATATTGCTGCTGCCCTCGCTGATAACCGTCTGCATTCCCATAGGCATCTGCATGATATCCTCGGCAATCCCTGCTTCTGCCGCCGCTCTCCACGCATCATCCTGCGAAAGATTTGCCGTCCCAACAATGTTGGTAAAAATATCCCCCGTCATCAGCTGCCCATTCTGCATAACCACGCCCATCTGCGAACGAACCGATGACAGCCGCAGCTCCTTGAGATCCTGTCCATCAAAATAAATGGCTCCATGTGTTGGTTCTTCAAAGCCAAGAAGCAGTCTCATCAGCGTGGACTTCCCGCTTCCTGACTTTCCAACGATTGCCAAGTTTTCCCCAGCCCTCACAGAAAAACTCACGTCATGAAGCACCTCAGGACTTTCCTCCCCATAGGAAAAGCTGATATGGCTAAACTCAACCTTGCCCGTAAGCTCAGGTGCATCCATGCGGTCGTCATTCACCTCGGGAAGCTCCTCCAAAATCGGCTTGAGATTTTCGATGTGCGGCTGGATACTGAAAAAAGTTCCAACAAGCCCCAAAACACCGTTCAACGTCCCGTTAAAACTGCCATAAGCAGCAGAAAAGGCGAGAAACTGCGCGTATGTGATTCCCTGCACCATCGTCTTGCCATCCGGTCCCACCTCGTTGATACCGTAAACTGCCATATAATAAAGCAGCATATTCAGGATAAATGGCTGAACGGAAAGGATAACGGAATTGTAATTTCCCTGCCAGCGAAGCTTCAGGTTCCACTTCCACTGCTCCCCAAAAACACGGCTCCACAGGAGGAATGCCTGCTCCTCCGCTCCCTGCACGCGAAACTTGGAAAGCCCCGCAAAAATCTGCTGGACCATTCCTGCGCTCTCATTTTCCGCACGAATAGACTCCCTCTGAAACGTCAGGACTCTCCGATAAATAAAAGCAACGACAACAGAATAAACCAACCATATCCCCACTGCCACGGCAGTCAGCTTCAGGCTGTAGTAGCACATAAGGAGAATGCTCCAAAAGGAAAAGAAAAAGTTAAAAATAGAGCCGACAAACTCCCCGCTCACGATTCCTTTCAGCGAATTGAGGCTTCCCATGCGCACGGCAAGCTCGCCACTCTTGAACTGGCGAAAAAACTTCGTGGGAAGCGTCAGCAGGCGATTCCAAAGTGCCGCCTCCGCCGCCATGTCCAAATGCGTTGTAATGCGAAGCACCGCAATCGACCGCACGATTCCCATCGCTGCAAGCGTAAAGCTCGTGACCAGCATCACCTGCGTCACCGTAGTCAAGCTTCCAAAGTCACGGATAGGAATGATATCCTGAAATACCGTTTCTGTAATAATCGGCGTACAAAGCGGAACCAAGCCTGCAAGAAAGCTTGCTGCAAGAATCATCCCGTAGTCCTGCTTCCAGCACTGGTGGAACATGAATTTCAAGAAATCCAGAACCTTTAGCTTTTTCGCAGGAAGCCCTCCGTAGCAAAGGAACGCCTGCTTGTCAATTTCCCCTACGGCTTCCTCCGTAAGCGGTATGCCTTCCTTCTGCTCCTGTATAAGCAAGCGGTAGCTTCCCGGCGCATCGGGGACAAGCACTCCCATCTTGGCTTCCCTGCCGACATGCACCAAGAGGATTCCGCTGTCCTTTTTCCACCAATCCTCCTGCAGTCTCACCAAGCGAACCTGCATATTCGCCTTCTGCACCAGTCTCTGCAAAATCTGCACGCTATCCAAATTTTTTGCCATCTCCAGCGGCATGGAAATGTCGGAAACTGGCATGTGAAGCGCAGCTGCCGCCCTTTGCACAGCAAATGCGATATCGCCAAGACCCGATACATTCTCCCCCGTAACAGCACTTGCTAGGTCATCTCCCAAAAGATTTCCAACTGCCTCGTCCAAGACAAGCCTCTGCCGCCTGCTGCGCCTTTTCAGCCGCTCATTCGCCCGTGCATCCATTCCCCGCAAAGAGGCAGACAAAAGCATGGAAAAAATCTCCTGATTTTCCCAGTAACATTCCAGCAAGCTTTTTTGGGAATCATCTCGGTCAATCAGTATCGTACCATCCGCCCATGCCGCCAGAAGCGCATCCCCCCTGTCAATCAAAAGGCGGATAAATTCCAACTTGGAAAGCTTCCTGTACCAAGCACCCAGCTGCTCCTCCGTAACAGATGCAATGCCAAGAAGCTCCACTGTGCCTTCCGTCACGGCATAAAGCTGGATATCCAAATCGCAGTAATCATCCCGAAGCGGAAACACGGCCTCCCCTTCCATGCTCTCTGCCAAGAATATCTGATGAAAGACCTCTCCATCCCGTGTCACTGCATAAATCTCGTAAACGCCGGAAAGCAGCTGCGCAAAGCATTGGCTATCCGTCAACCGATAACGTTCTCCAGCCCTAAGCCTCATTCTTCCATCCCCTCTGCGACATTTGCTCTCTCCTCTATCAAGGCTCGATAGGGACCATCGTGACGCATCATCTCCACATGCGTCCCCCGTTCCACGACCTTTCCATGATCCAGTACGATAATCTCATCGCAATCCCGAATCGTGGAGAGCCTGTGTGCCACCACGAAGCACGAGCAACCCCTGCGGCGGATATTTTTCAGCACTTCCTCCTCCGTCACAGGATCCAGTGCACTCGTTGCCTCGTCCAAAACCAAAAGACTTGGATTCCCTGCAAGCGACCTTGCAATTTCCAGCCGCTGTCGCTGTCCGCCACTGAAATTTCTCCCGCCTTCGTCCACCATTCCGTCATAGCCGCCCTTCAACTGAAGAATATCCTCATGAATGCAGGCATCCTTTGCCGCCGCTATGACATCCGCACGGGGAACAGAATCATCAAAAAGAGAAATGTTCTGCCGAACCGTTCCCGAGATCTGAAAAACATCCTGATCCACGGAAGATACGGAACGGATAATCGCCTGACGGGAAACATCCCTGCGCCGCACCCCGTCAAAAAGCACTTCCCCGCTCCATTCCTCATAAAGCCCCGTAACAAGCTTGGCAAGCGTTGACTTTCCACTGCCTGAGGAACCAACGACTGCCACCCATCGCCCCGGTTCCAAAACCAGATTGAAATGCTCCAAAAGCGGGGGATCCAAGGGACTGTAGCCAAAGCTGACATCACGAAGCTCCAGCCTGCCGGAAAGCTGCCTGTTCTCCAAGACGACTTTTCTCCCCTTTTCCGGATAATTCAGGGAATCCTCAGGGTATCTCATCACATCATTCAAGCGATGCATCTGCATCTCCGTGGACTGCAGAGCAGATCCCATGCCCAAAATCTTGTTGAACGGTTCCTGAAAGCCGCCCATCAGGGACTGGAATGCCGTGAAGATACCGGCCGTCATTACACCCTCCATAATGGAAAAGCCGCCAAAGGTCATGATAAGCGCACCATTGATGCCGCCCAAAAGTGTCGGCAAAATCGTTGCCGTCAGCGACCAAAGCGTTACCTCCTGCGAGCCCTTCAGCACCTTTGCCTGATATCCTGCCCACTTGGAAAAGAAATCCGCCTCATTGCCATTCGCCTTGATGGACTCTATCATCATCAATCCGTTCATCGCTACGCCATAAGCCTTGCCGGCATCCTGCTGGATCCGCATGTTCATATCCGTGATATGACGGCGCAGCAGGAAAAACACCAAGAGATCCACAAGGCTGAACGCCACGCCGATGACCGTCAAGGTCACGCTGTACTGCAGGAGCAAAACCAGATAAAAAATGACAACCAGCAAATCAAGGACAGACGTTGCCACCGTCCCCGACAGGATTCCCGCCACAGCCTCATTGTAGCCGACACGGGAAGCCACCTCTGCCGCATAGCGCTGCTGGAAGAACTTTATCGGCAACTTCAGCACATGCCAAAAAAAGCTGCTGGAATCGGAAAGCGTCAGTTTCATCTGCCACTTCGTCAAAATCACTGCCCGAAGCCACGTCATAACACCGGAAAGCAGCCATCCCAGTGTCATGGCAAGGCAAAGATTCGGCATCCATTCCAAATGCTTTCTCGTAAGGATATCATCAATAAAAATCTGCGACATGATAGGAGACGCCAGTCCCACTACCATCGCGCAAAAGCCCAGAACAAGCAGGAAAACCGCTGCCCACTTGTCCGCCAAGAGCTTGGAATATATCGCCCGAAACACATTGTAGCGCTTTCCCTCTGGACGGAACTCCGGTCCCGGAACCACCTCCAAGGCAATCCCCGTATAAGAAGTACGAAACTCCTCCCACGGTACGGTACGCCGCCCGACCGCAGGATCGTTCAGGTACACCGTATCCTTTCGGATTCCCTCCAGCACAAGAAAATGATTGAATTCCCAATGCAGGATCAGCGGATAATCCGCCTCCCGAAGATCCTCTGCCAGCCAGCGATAACCATTTCCATCACAGCCCCGATTCCTTGCCGCCTTCAATACATTGCTCGCCTTACTGCCATCTCGATTGACACCACATTCCTCTCGCAGCTTTTCCAGAGGTACCCACATGCCGTAATGTGCCAAAACCATTGCCAAGCTTGCCGCGCCGCACTCCGTTGCCTCCATCTGCAAAACCACAGGAACAGAAACACAATGACCGCCAAGGCAGCGATCCTTCCACTTTTCCCAAACTTCCTCTACCTTCTTCAGCATGAGCATCACCTGTTCCTGAACCATTGGCTGATCTTATAGAACACCTTGTCAATCGGAGGCTGCCTCGAAACAATAATGGAACCCGTGCATACCGAGCCGACCGTCACCGGCTTATGCACGCCTACATGGGAAGTCCACAAATAACCAGACGCATCCTCCTTGTCCTCGACCAAATAAAACTTCACTTCCATCATGGCACTCCCGTTCTGTGTCTGAGAAAACCAGTTCACCAAACTGTCATTGTTGAGCTTTGCCTTCATTTTCACGGGACTCACGGGATACTGGGAAACACTGCTGACCACGCCGACCATCCATCCGGACTGGGACGTATCCACCCCATTGGGCGCAAGCTGAATCGTCATGCCCTGTTCCACACGTTTTCCCTTTTCCACGGGAATATAGAAAAGTCCCGTCATTTCTCCTTCGGAATCTCTCGTGCGGCGCACGGAGCAAATAGGATTCCCCGCAGGAAGCACCGCTCCCGGTTCCGTCAAGATTTCATCTACAATGCCATCTGTACTGCTGTAAACAAACTCACTGTTTTTCTGGTGCGCCACTTTTGCCCGGTACTCTGCATCCTTGCTCAGCACATCGCGATCATTCTGTGACCATGACTTGGCCTGCTTTGCCATCCTTGTTTCAACATTCTGCGATGGCTGCTCCATGCGCGCAACCAACTGGCCCTTCTTGATCTTCATACCGCTGGCAACGTAAATTTCCGCCACCTTTCCGGGCGACTCATGCGACACCTCTGCGATTCCCTCTGCATCCATAACCAATCCAATGCCCTCCGCCTTCGTTGTGAATGCCCCAAAAACAGACCACATGATAACCGAGAGTACCAGCACCAAAACGGCAGTCAGTGCCATCCAGCTGATTGGCGTAGTAATAGGCAGCAGTTGATCCAGCTGCTCTGGGGAACGGAGCTTTTGCAAAGCCTCCTTGCTAAAGAGTTGATCTGCTTTCACTCTGCATCCTCCTCCTTGATGGAAACCTCCACCTGCATTCCCTCCTGCAAGCCAATCTTGCTGGATGTAATGACAATATCACCCTCCTGCAAGCCGGAAATCACCTCAGCATATTTGCTGTCCTGCATACCAACAGTCACTGACCGCTTGGCAAGAGTTCCATTCTCGTCCCTGACAAAGACATGCGACTCCGTTGTTGATGTGCTGAAAAGGGCAGTCATCGGCACAGACAGTACCTTCCTTGGCTGGCTTGCTGAGACCCGAAGCAAGCCGTAAACCTTCGGCTCGATGAGCCAACCGGAATTATCCACCTGCCATTCCACCGTCCGAATCTCGCAAGGCTCGGACATATCGGGCTGGATAGATTTTATCCGAATCGGAAATTCCGCATCCCCTATCTCATCTCCGAGTTTGGAATCCGACACATATACCTGATCCAGCTCCTTCCTGTTGATCCTCAAGGTTCCCGTTCCCTGCGGATTCAGCTTGCGGGCATCGCTGTCCGTCAAGAACAAGCTGAACACCAGCTGCTCCACCTGCCCGACCATCGCCAACGGTGTCCCTGCCGTCACATGAGCGCCTGCCCTATGGTAAATTGCCAAGACATCGCCAGAAATGGGAGCGTAAACCTGCTGCCTGCCCTGCTGCACCAGCATAAGCTCCTTTTCTGCAATCTTCTGATCCAGTGCTGCCTTGACCGCAAGGTATTCTGCCTGAACCTCGTCATATTTCTCCATAGACGTCGCATTGAGCCGAACCAGCTCGCCGTATCTCTTGAAAGAGTTTTCTGCCTTGCGTAGCTGCGCCTTCGCCTGAAGGATCGCGCTGTCTGCCTCTGCCAGCTTCATAGGAAGCTCATCATTGACAATCTCAAAAAGCAGCTGCCCCTTTTCCACAGTCTTGTCCCATTCCACGAAGCATTTCTGTATCCTGCCATCGATCAAAGCAACTGCGTCCACCCCGTCACTCACCGACAGGGCAATGTCCTGCACCAAAAACTCCTCTTGAATCTCTCTTTCCTGCACTCTTGCCCCCTGCAATGGCAGTCTCTGCTCCTGCATCCTGACGGCAATCCGATTCTCGCCGCTCTGATTCATATAGGCACCGTAGGACATCAAAGCAACAACCATCAATATGGTGATTGCAAGTCCCGCCATAAAAAATTTCTTCATTGCTTCGCCACCTCATGCACTCCTGCCTTTTTATCTTTACAATTCGACAAAAAAGCCTTTTTTCCTGCAAAAACCACTTGATAAACGCCATCCTATTTCCAAGCGTCCTTTTTGCATCCATTCTATCGCAAAAGAAGAAGGCTGTGCCGCCTGCACAGCCCTCCCCAAGCCAAGTCTCCATCAAAGGCTCTGACTTGAAATATTCTCGGCCTTCATAAACTTGGAAAGCTTATGTATTCCATCCATGATTTCTCGATAATTCTCCGGCGTCAAGGATTGCGGCCCGTCTGAAAGAGCCTTGGCAGGGTTCGGGTGAACCTCCATCATAAGGCCGTCCGCGCCAGCCGCAATCGCCGCCAATGCCATAGGCTTCACCATGCGCCACCTGCCCGTTCCGTGGCTTGGATCGACAATGATTGGCAAATGGGACAAATGCTTGACTGCCGCAACCGCACTCAAATCCAGCGTATTTCTGGTATATGTCTCATAGGTACGGATCCCTCGCTCACAAAGAACCACGTTCGGATTTCCCTCATGGATAATGTATTCTGCAGCGTTCAGCCATTCATCAATCGTAGCCGCCAACCCCCGCTTCAAAAGAACAGGCTTCTTGCACCTGCCGACTTCCTTCAGAAGCCCAAAGTTCTGCATGTTCCGCGCACCAATCTGAAGCATGTCAGCATACTGCTCCACTCGCTCAACGGCTTCTACCACAGTAACCTCCGTGACTACCTTAAGCCCCGTACGCTCGCGAGCCTCCGCCAAGTATTCCAGCCCCTTCTCCTCAAGTCCCTGAAAAGAATACGGGGAAGTACGCGGCTTGTACGCACCGCCGCGCAGGAATTGCGCACCTGCCGCCTTCACCAAATCTGCCGCCTCAAAAAGCTGCTCACGGGACTCGACAGCGCAGGGACCCGCCATGACAATGGGTGTCCCGTCACCAATCCGCACTCCATCCACATCCACCACACTGGAGCTTGGGTGGAATTCCCTGCTTGCCAGCTTGTAACTCTTGGAAATCGCTACCGTCTTTTCCACGCCGTCCATAGCATCAATAGGAACAGAAGCCAGCTTCGTCTTGTCGCCGATAACACCGACAATCTTTTGCTGGCTGCCCTCCATAACCTTCGCCGTAAGACCGGTTCCCTCCACTGCCTGAATGACTTCCTCGATATTCTGCGCCGTAGCGTCCAAATTCATAATGATGACCATAACGCTCTCTCCCTTCCCTCTTAGGCTTCCAGCACGGGGAACTCTCCCACGTTCCGAAGCCAAATGCACTTCTTCGACACAGCCTCCAAGGAATCCCGCAGGGCTTCCTCATCCGTGCCGATTTCCAGCTCAAAGAAAAAAATGTACACGCCAAGCCTCGTCCTTGCCGGACGTGACTCGATCCTCGTCAGGTTTACATGCCGAGATGCAAATTCCTCCAGCACATCGCAAAGGCTTCCCGCCCTTGTCCCATCTACTTGGCAAATAACCAGTGCCTTGTCCCGCCTCTCGGTGCAAGGCAGGTCATCCTTTCTCGCAATCTCAAAAAATCGCGTGCAGTTCCCCATATTGTCCTGTATTTCTGCGGCAACCGTCGAAAGCCCATTCAGCTCACCTGCTCTCTGCGAGCAAATGGCCGCCCAGCCGCTTTCCCTTGGCTCTGCTCCCACAAGCTCCGCCGCCCGTGCCGTACTGGACACCTTCACGACCTCTGCCTGCGGGCAGTGCCTGCGCAGGTAATTTTGGCACTGCGCAATCGGCTGGGGATGCGAAAACACCTTTTTTATTTCTTCTGCACCGCACTTTGCCATCAGGTAATTATGCACCGGCCAGACAAGCTCCCGTACCACTCGCAGCTCATCGCTTCCTGCCAGTACATCCAGCGTGATATTGATAGAGCCCTCCAGCATATTCTCCACCGGTACCAGACAGCGATCCACCCTTCCTTCCTTCAATTCCTGCAGCACTTCAAAAATCTCTCCGTATTCCACAAGACGATAAGGCTGTTTCAAATGGGCATTCAAGAAAATCGCCGCCGCCTCGCTGTGCGTCCCCTTAGGCCCTAAAATCCCCAAGCTTGCCTGTGCTTCCATACCTCTTCCCCATTTCCTGCTTCGCCGCCTGCGAGAAAACCCACGCCTCACAAGCAAGTCGTGACATCTTCCCCTCTATACGTTTCCATCGACTAGCCTGTTGTTGCCTTTTTTGCTTCCTTCTTATCCACCAGATGAGAAACGACCACCGCACAGGATGCATCGCCAGTAATATTGACAACGGACCTCCCCATGTCAAAGATACGATCCACACCTGCTACAAGAGCAATCCCTTCCACAGGAAGCCCAACAGATGCCAAAACCATCGCCAGCATAATCATGCCTGCTCCCGGCACTCCGGCTGTTCCAATGGAAGCGAGGGTTGCCGTAAGCACTATAGTAGCCATCTGTGCCGATGTAAGCGTGATACCATAGCAGGTTGCTATAAATATTGCACATAAACCTTGATAAATTGCTGTACCATCCATATTGATGGTAGCTCCAAGAGGAAGCACAAAGGAGGCTACCTCTTTAGAAGCCCCCATCTTCTGAACGCCCTTCAGATTGATAGGAAGAGTACCCACGCTGGATGAACTCGAGAATGCGAAAAGCATAGCTGGCATCTGCTCCTTGAAGAACCTCAAAGGACTCATGCCTCCAAGCAACTTAACACATGCAGAGTATACAACTGCCATGTGGATTATGTAGCAAAGATATGCGGCTAAAAGAACCATTGCAAGCGAACCAATAACAGCAGCACCGTTAGCCGCAACTACTGGACACAATAAGCAGAATACACCAATGGGCGACAGCTTAAGGATCATTTCCATGCACTTCATGCATACAAGGTTAAATGCATCAACCATCTCAACAACCGGACGCGCCTTTTCCCCAACCGAGATAATGGCAACGCCCAAAAGGAGTGCCATTGCAATAATCTGGAGCATGGATGCGGACAACATAGGCGCAATGAAGTTCGATGGGAATATAGCAACGATAACATCCATAAACGGAACTGCCTCAGCGACTTCATAGGAAAGCTCTGCCGTTGACAGCACCGGAAAGAATCCGCTAAAGAGATTGCCTCCCATAAGACCTATTGCGATAGCAAAAGCGGTCGTGCAAAAATAGTACACCACGGTCTTCGCTCCTATTGAGCCTACTTTACGGATATCCTGCATGGAAACAATTCCGCTCATGATAGAAAGCAGCACAATCGGAACTACGATGAACTGAATAAGGTTCAAAAAAACATTTCCGAACGGCTTGATATAATCCGCAGCAAAACCTGCGTAATCCTGCATCAACAGACCTGCAATGACAGCTATTGCCAAAGCTATAAAAATCTGCAATGCCAACGACAGCTTCTTTTTTTTACCCACCAAGCTATAGCCTCCAGAAGTATAACATATTTCGCTATGTACATAATAGCACAGGAGACAACACGCAAGCAATCACCCAAGCATCGCTAACAATGATGCTTGCAGCACATTTGCATGAATCCTTCCACCATGCGCAGGTCGTTTTTGAAATTTTGGGCATCAGATTACATAACGAAGCTAAAAATGTCCCCTTCTTCAACAGCTTGCTGTAAGTGGGGGAAATTAAATTTTGACAAGCGGTGAGCATATCTTCCGCTTCGTTGAAATGCGAATTGAAGGGAAAATGATTATGGCATATTCTTGAACAATAGCGTTATAATAATTAAAAAGATACTCCTTAACTTATTATTGCAAAAGCTGCAAGAGCTGATGAATCGCTACAGAAACTATGCAGGGAGAGACAAATTCTATGAACGCTAAAAAATACATTTCCATGCCGGCTTTGACACTGATGACATTTACTGCCGTCTGGAGCTTCGGCAATGTTGTCAACGGATATGCTGCGCAAGGGCTGAAAGCTATATTTTCATGGCTGGTCATTTTTGGGCTTTATTTTGTTCCCTACGTTCTTATGGTCGGCGAAATGGGTGCCGCTTTCAAAAACTGCACTGGCGGAGTAAGTTCCTGGGTTCGGCAACTGACAGGCGCAAAAATCGCCTTTTTAGCTGGCTGGACGTATTGGATTGTCCATGTGCCATACCTCGCGCAAAAACCAATGACCGTGTGGATCTCTCTTGGCTGGGCTGTTTTTCAGGACGGGGCCATGATCAAGTCAATAGATCCTGTCTATCTGCAATCTGCCACATTAGCATTATTCCTTTTTTGCTGCTGGTTCAGCGCAAAAGGCATTACGTTCATCAAATATATTGGAAGCATCGCTGGTACGTCAATGTTCATCATGTCCTTGCTCTTTGTCCTCCTTTCCATTGCTGCGCCAGCTATTTCCGATGTGCATACGGAAACTATAGCATTCCGTTGGGATACTTTTATTCCTGCATTAAATTTTGATTATTTGACAACCATTGCCATATTGGTTTTTGCAGTTGGCGGTTGCGAAAAGCTGTCACCTTACGTCAACAATATGAAAAATCCATCGCAGGATTTCCCACGGGCAATGATCCTTTTGACTGTTATGATTGCCATCACAGCGTTGACTGGCTCGTATGCTTTAGGACTGATGTTTGACACGAACAATGTTCCCAAAGACTTAATGATGAACGGTGCTTTTTACAGTTTCATGAAGCTTGGTGAGTATTACAATGTCGGTCCCTGGCTGATGATAATCTACGCTGTTTGCAATGCACTGGGCTTATTGTCAACGACATTGCTGTGCATTGATGCCCCGATAAAGATATTCCTTGCCGATGTTGACAAAAGCCTCCTGCCAAAAGCTCTTACCCGTATCAACGAAAACGGTGTGCCAATCAACGGTTACAAGCTGACAGCAGTTTTAGTCTCCATTATTGTCATTTATCCGGTTTTGGGTATCGGCGATGTCAATTCCTTGTACAATTCAATGATCCGCCTAAACGCAATCTGCATGCCACTGCGATATCTTTGGGTATTTATCGCCTATATGGCTTTGAAAAAATCAAGCTCCTTCCTAGTTGAACCGAATGCTTACCAGCTGACAAGCAATCGCTCGATCGGATTTTTCATCGGACTCTGGTGCTTTATCTTTACAGCCTTTGCCTGCATCATGGGCATGTTCCCCAGTGACCTTGCAGCTTATTCCGACGAATGGATATTCCAGCTGTCCCTAAATATCGTCACCCCACTCCTGCTTCTCGGTCTTGGTTTCATCGTCTTGGCAATGGCGAAAAAACACAAAGCCTAAGAAAAACTTCAACGCCATTGCATGTGCATGGCATACCTAAAACTCCCGATAACACATGCCTCTAATGGCAAAAGCCCGAACCACCGTTTGCGTGATTCGGGCTTTTCGTATGAGAATATAACGCCATTGTTCAAGAAAATGCCATAAGCATTTTCCCTCCAACTTTGCGTTTCAACGAAGCGAAAGTTTGCTCACCGCTTGTTAAAATAACCCATTGCCCGAAGAACGGGAACTGGTAGATTCGATTTTGCACTATTATGTTGCATTGTAATTCATATTTCTAAGCCGAAAGGAAACGGGGCTGCTGCACGTAACGGTAACGTGCAGCAGCCCCTCTATTTTATCAATATCATTTGGATAATAACTGGGACAATAATTCGTTTTGCTTGTTGATTGCATTGAGCAATCGGTCATATTTATTATTCAAATTTACAATTTCCGTATGCATATCCTCAAATTTTTCATAAAATTGGGGAGAACGCAATTTCATAATTATGTCTAAATTTGACGTACCTAAACTATCACACATTCGCAAATGATTACTGTAAGCATCTTGTTTAGATATACCATATTTTTCCTGAAATTGTTTTTCCTTTTCTTCACGCTCTATTTCCTTTTTGCTTTTGCCAAACAGTCCCATAGCACAACCTCCATTCATTGCCTAAAATTCAGCACATATTGACACCGGTTTCAAGATTCTTGGAAAAGAGCCGTTTCCCATCAGTTTTTATTGCTTCCACGGGACATACCATGGCGCACAAATGACAGCCAACGCATTTTTTTGCTAAAAAACGCACCTTGCCGTCTGCCATCTCCAATGCCTGATGGCCGGCATCTTGGCAGGATAGCATACAGCGACCGCATTGGACGCATTTTTTCCAGTCAAAACGGGGAAGCACATAGGTATCCGTATCCAAATCACCGCTTGAGACGACATACTCCAGAGCCTTGCCCACCAGCTGTTCCAAGCTGGTATACCCCTTTTCCTGCATATAGGTTTGCAAGCCGGAAATGAAATCTTCAATGATGCGATAACCATACTGCATAACTGCCGTTGTCACCTGCACATTGCGGCAGCCCAGCAGGATAAATTCCAAAGCATCCTTCCATGTCTCAATGCCGCCAATCCCGCTGAACTCGATATCCTTCAAATCCTTATGGCTCGTCATGTCATAAAGGAATTTTAGGGCAATCGGCTTGACTGCTTTGCCGGAATAGCCGGAAACAGAGCTTTTGCCCGATATGGAAGGATAGGAAACAAACGTGTCTTCATCTATCCCCGTCAGGCATTTTATCGTGTTGATAGCGGATATCGCTTGGCAACCGCCGTCCTTTGCCGCCAGTGCTGGAACCGTGATATCCTGAATATTGGGTGTCATCTTTGGCATGACAGGCACCGTAGAGTTCTTGACAACAATCTCCGTAAAATGCTTGACCAAGGAAGGATCCTGCCCGACATCCGATCCTTGCCCCTTTGCAAAGGTATGCGGGCAGCTGAAATTGCACTCTATGATATCGACACCTGCACGGCAAGCCATCTGTGCCAGTTCCGCCCATTCCTCATCCGTATTCCCCATGATAGAGGCTATGATCACCTTTGTCGGAAATTCTGCCTTCAAGCGGGAAAGCGCCTCAAAATTCTCGTCCACCGTATGCTCAGATAATTGCTCCAAATTCTTGAAGCCAATAAAGGGAGTGTTGTCCTTCTGCACGGCACTGAACCTTGGGGAAACCGCCCTGCATGGTTCCTTTGCAATAGTCTTGAAAACCACCCCGCCCCATCCCATGGACAAAGCCCTGCTGACCATTTCATATTCAGCGGCAACACAGGAGGATGACAAAAAGAACGGATTTTCACACTTCACACCGCAAAACTCGATTGCCAAAGATGGTTTTTCCGATGCATTTGCCGTGGGCAGCAATTCGGCAGTTTCCCGAATGCGGATCGGCTTGTCATAATGAATGCATGCCTTTTCACATGCACCGTCACAGCCAGCGCAAGCCGCCTTGTCCAAATAAATTCCCGCATTCTTGGGATTTTCAAAGCGTACCGACCGCAATGCCTTGGCAGGATCCTGCATTTTGGGACATGCCATCGTACATGCCGCATTTGCGCACAACAGGCAACGTGCCACTTCCTCTTTCAGTAACAAAGGAATCACCCCCTAAACTTCCTGCTTTTCTTCTCCTATTCCTCAATTTCCTGCTGCAGCTTCAAAAGCTCCGGGCAGAGATCCCCAATAGAGCTTGACAGGTTCTCCTTCGGCTGCAAAAGCTCCATGACAGGCCGCATCGTTTCCTTGAACTTCGCATCATCCTGCATCAGTGCAAGAATCGCAGAGGTATTGACAGCATCTGCCAGTGCCGTATGCTGCGTTCCTTCAAAATTGCGATTCATTGCGCCAAGTGCATGCTTGAGTGCCAAGCTGTTGTGAAGCCCCAAGCGATCATCAAACTGCTTTTGCAAATCCACCCAATGCTCTGCAAGGCGTTTCACATCAAAATCCTTCAATTTCGTTCGGCATTCGTTCCTTAACTGCTTGATATCCGACATGCTCCAAGAGTAAATCGTAGTTTCTCCGTCCCCTACCCATTCCATGAAGCGCAGGAAACTCTCTGCAAAGCACTCCTTGCCTTCCACCATCCCATTTGTAATGCCCGTAAGGTTCGTGATATGCTTCCTGATCTTCCCGTACTGCGGCTTTACATAGCACTGGAACTCCCCCACCTGCTGAAAGGAAGCATCCAGCTTCACTGCGCCAATTTCAATGACCTCATCATTCAAGGTTCTCCGTATTTCCCGAAACTCACGGTTTACTGGATTCATCTCCAAATCTATGACAACATGATTCATTCCATCCATCCCTTACCTTTATTTATCGCATTGCACTTCCTCCGCAATGCCTCCTGCGTTTCTCCCTATGTTATTTTCCATTGTACGTTATTTTGCTGAGAAGTTCAACCAAATCATCGCAAAACCACGCCCAAACTTCTTTCCATAGAGAACGCCCTGCAGGAAACAACAGGCAAGCTGAAGAACAGCATCTCCTCTCATGCCAAAGAACGAATCACATAACAGCCGCCTCCGGCCGCAAGTATCCCAAGAAGCACATTCAACAGCATGTTTCCGCATGCATAGAAATATTCCTGCTCCTCCAAGAGTGTCAGTGTTTCCATGCTAAAGGAAGAAAATGTCGTAAATCCGCCAAGGAATCCCACTGCCAAAAAAAGCCGCACCGGCTCAGAAAGCGTCAGCCTCTGATGGATTGCAAACATCATCAGCGCTCCCATCAAAAAGCTTCCGACCACATTGACGGCAAGCGTCCCAAAGGGAAACGCTGTACCGAACCTCATTCCTACCAAAGCTGTCACAGCATAGCGGGCTGCCGCACCCAAGCCGCCGCCGCACATCACCAAAGCAAACGATTGAAATGAAAACACACTGCATCCTCCTCAAAAATCCAAATGGACATCCGTGCTGAGTTATAACGCCATTGTTCAAGAAAATGCCATAAGCATTTTCCCTCCAATTTGCG
>CALELM010000095.1 GCA_937902665.1 uncultured Selenomonadaceae bacterium | reverse complement strand
TTACGCAGATGACGGTGGAGGAGGTAACGGCACTTGGCAAGCAGGCAGGGGTGCTGTAAATGAATAGGTGACTTGACCGCTGGCGAAAGCTGGCGGTTTTTTTCATGCCATGAAAAGCTTTGAGAGTCCAGCAAATCGGTGGAAGGGGTTGAATGAAAAAATATGAAAATTTTAAACATAAAGAGGATTGTCTCCCTTCCCGTAGAATATGATATCGAGAAGAAACGCATCACATTCTGGGAGAGGAGGGACTTTATGCTCAGCAGGCATTGGAACAAAAAGAAACTCACGGCACTTGTTTGCGCTAGCCTGATGACAGGGATGTTGTTTCCTTGTGCGTGGGCAGAGGCTGCAGTAGTGGAGGAGACATATGATGATGGCGTAGCAAGGATTAAACCGCCTACCACGTTTGTTGCTGGTAAAATTTCACCTGACAAAAAATTGCGCTGGGTAAGCAAGACCGAGATCGCCTTGGATGATGATGCAACGCATTTAATCATTGATTTTACAGATGCAAGCACCTTTGCAGATACAAATACCTATGAAATTTATGCTGGATGTGACTATAACGGATCGGATCCCGTTACTGGCTATGAACTGACTTTGAAAAATGGAGAAGCAAAATACCTTTATGGCGGTTATTCCAAAAATAGCAATGCTGAGAGAAATATCATTACGATAAGTGGTGGTAGCGTGAATGCTGATATTAACGGTGGGTATTCTAACCAAAAAGATGCCACGGAAAACACCGTAACGATAAGCGGTGGAGTGAATGCTTTTGTTTACGGCGGCCAGTCGCGAAATGGCGATGTCACGAAAAATACCATCACGATAAGTGGTGGTGAAGTGAGTAGTAATGTTTACGGCGGTTATTCCAGAAAATGCAATGCTAGGTACAACACCGTTACGATAAATGGAGGTAAAGTAAAGAGTAATGTTTACGGCGGTTTTGGCGGTAATTATGACGTTGGCGATGCCACGAATAATACCGTCGAGATAAGCGGTGGTGAATGGATAGGTGATGGTAAGGTTTACGGTGGTATCTCTGACCAAGGTAATGCCACGGACAACACCGTTACGATAAGCGGTGGTACAGTGACAGTGGAAAAAGAAGTTCACGGCGGTCATTCTCGTGATGGCATTGCTGAGAACAATATCGTCACGATAAGCGGCGGTACAGTGAAAAATTTTGTTTACGGCGGTTGGTCTAGTGGCAGCAGTGCCACGGGTAATGCCGTTACGATAAGTGACGGTAAAGTAGAAAAACGTGTTTGCGGCGGTTGGTCCAGTAATGCCGGCAATGTCACGGAAAACATCGTTACGATAAGCGGTGGTGAAATGAGTAATGATGTTTTTGGCGGTCACTCCTCCACTGGAGATGCCACAGGAAATACAGTCAATCTCGTTGGTTTTGGCGGCACGTTAGATGGACTGGTGACGGATAATCAAAAAACACCGAGTATTGGCGGTACGGTCTATGGTGGCTATTCGAGCGGGTTGATTTCAGGGAACACGCTGAATGTCTACGGCACGGGAACGAAGGCAGGGAACATAGCGAAATTCGATACCATGAACTTTTTTGCTCCTGCAAGTGCAACGGAAAGCATGCTGTCTGCAACAAATGCGGTGAACCTTGGAAATTCTAAAGTTGTGCTGGATAAAGATCCCGGCTATACATTAACACTTCTTCATTCCAATGTAGAAATTGACAGAAGCACAGCAAAATTTTATCTTGGCACAGACGAGAAAGGATTAGGAGCAGTTGAGTGGGGTGCTTCGCAGGCGGCAGGCTATGTCAGGGCGAGCAAAACGGGGTTTGAGTTGCTCAATGCAAGTAAGGATTTGGTATGGGGGGTTCAAAACGTACTCTATGCAGGAATGTTTACGGACGAGAACTGCGATGTTCTGCCCACAAGCGAACAAGCGATTGTAAAACTTGCTGATGTTTTGGGAGCGGATCCCAGTTATGCCGGCACGGTTTACGGAGCGTATGATGCACGGGACGGACATTCTGGAATGGGCGGTACAGTCGAGATTGGAGCGGATGTTGACGCACCGAATGTCGTTCTCGTTGGTGGAAATGGAGCCGCCCCAACGGGAGATACGCTGAACGTCAAGGGAAGCGGAGCCAAGGCAAAGAGCATAGAGAAATTCAATAACATCAATTTCAGTAATGCAGAAACCGGAAAAACAGCGCTCTCCGTAACGGATGCCGATATCACAGGGGCAAAGATTTCCTTGGATGCGGTTCCTGCAGATGATGTAACGCTTTTAAAATCCACGAATGAAATGCAAACGAATGGCAACGAAACGTACTACATCAAGGAATTTAATGTGACAAACAGGCTTGTCGGCAAGGCAACGAACCAAGGCGATTCTGTTTTAGTCAAGCAGGGGCGGTTTGAGGTTAATGGTAATAAAACGGAGCTTGCTTGGAAAAATAAAAATGCTTTCCTTGCAGGAACGCATACAGATGCATGGGGAAATACTGTCTCCGCAACGGACAGCACCGTGGCACTTGCAGAAGTTCCGACAGGAATCAACAAGATTTATGGTTCTTATACGGAAGATGGATCTCCTGCAACGGGGGGAACGATTGACCTCAAGACGAATCGGGATTTCTCAGGCATTGACCTTGTTGGAGGCTATGCTTATGGAGGCGGTCCCGTCGGCACGAATACGCTGAATGTCCGTGCCGTTGGCTCAAAGGCTCATAACGTTTCAGGCTTCAGCAATATCAACTTCTATGTTCCTGCCTCAGCAGTGAATGGGGACGTGATGCTCGAATGTACGGATACGGAGAACGCAACCTCCCTTGAAAGAACAACGGTCAAGACGGCCATGGAATCCAATTCCCAGCTGAAGAAGAACGAGAAAATTGTTCTCTTGAAGAACGCAGAAGCCGGTATCGTAACAGATGCCAACACCAAGCTGGACGGCAAGATAGAGGTCGGCGGCTGGATGGAATACGATGGCACGGTAGCGCTTGTTGATGGTAACAAGGAATTGGTGCTGACACTCAACAAGGACATGCAGCAGGACAAGCCGACACCGGAGCCACCGAAACCTGATCGTCTGACCGAGAACTCCAAGACGTTTGCAGAGACGAGGGCAGCTGGGATTTCCTTCCTCAACAATGCCGCAGATATGGTGGCAGGACAAGGCTGGCTGCATGCAGAGAGCGCTGCGGAGGCAGAGGAACAAGCAGTGGGAGCAAATATGAGTGAGGTACCCCATGCACAGGTGGGTTTCGCTCTATTTGCGGCACTTGCTGCGGCAAGCATGCGCTACGAGACAGGCTCGTATGTGGACAGCAAGGGCTGGGGCATCAATGTGG
>CALELM010000094.1 GCA_937902665.1 uncultured Selenomonadaceae bacterium | reverse complement strand
AGAAGACCTATTTATTCGATATGATATCAATTTACAGAGATTTTTTCATACACTCCCATGTAACGAAAATTAGGTCGAAGTGTTACAAAAATGCTTGACCACAACAATACTGAGTAGTCTCATAATCGCTTTTATCTCCTGCCACCACGCCGCTTTACATCCTCGTCAATCTTACGCATCCAACAAGGTGCCAGTGGCTCAGAGCAGTTACGCACATGATATATAGCCTCTCCCAATACTTCATAGTTGAGAGCCGTCCCTTCCGCATCACACTGGTAGGTAGCCGCCCTGTCAGCATGGATGCCTATGTTCCCTGCAGTTTCTATAGCATCCATATTGGCGCCCAGGAACAGAAATTCCCAGCCATACTTTTCCTTCTGCCGCTCCACCATCTTCTTGACCTTCTTGTAAGTATAGCACCGACTAGCATTCTCCATGCCATCTGTGGTGATGATGAACAGAGTCTTCTCCGGTCTGTCCTCGTCACGAGCATACTTGTGAATGTTGCCGATATAGTGAATAGCACCACCTACAGCATCCAGCAGAGCCGTGCAGCCACGGACAAAGTAGGTATCCTCCGTCAGCTTTGCCACCCTTTCCATCGGCACCCTGTCGTGGATGACATCGCAGGTATCATCAAACAGCACTATGGAAACAATAGCTTCTCCCGGCTCCTCCCGCTGCTTCTTAATGAGCGAATTGAAGCCGCCAATAGTGTCAGCCTCTAAACTAATCCTGTCCAGAATGAACACGATTTCTGTTAAGACTTGTTCCTTTTGATGTTCAAAACCACTTCTGCTTCCCCGTCATTGAATTCATATTTTCCAATATCGGCTTGTGCTCTTTTGAAACTCTTTTCATCTGTACCCAGGTATTTTTTGTTTATCTCACTTACAATCTGTATAAGTTTATCTCTTCTGTTTCTTGCTTCAAGAATATCAATATCATCGAAATCAACAATCAGTGATTTATATCTTTCCCTCACTTCCCATAACGCATTTGCGGCATCTATATGTTGCTTAATGTTATCTGGCAAATTAAAATTCAACATATAAAGATTAATTCCAAGCGCAATTGCCGAGGTTAATCCCCCCACCCAACTTAGCTGAGGAATACCAAAGGCAAGTGAAGTCAAGAAACCGCCTGCAGCTACGGCTGTAAGAACTATCTGTGCTATCTTGATATACCAATAATATTCCTTTAGTCGATTCACAATGTTCCAATGTGCTATAAATGTATACTGGACATTGCCTGCAGCTTCAATAATCTGATCCTTTAGTTTTTCACTCTTATTTTCCATAATCCTATACCATTTTATTTAGCACTTTTCCAAGTACATCCCAATCATCGCCAGACACCTCCATGCCGCTACCAGGAGCACTTAGCTTTGGGGTTATTAACGATGCATATGAATAATAGCTATTATAGCAATCCAGAAGGACTTCTTCAAAGCACATGTCATTACTACGTCCCTGTCCTTCGCCATCTCTTAACCAATGCCAATCGCCAATTGCCCTATAAACAAAACTATCAATCAGAATTCCTGATAAATGGTATGACTTGAAACTCTCTGCCCTAATATATCTAATATGTTTGCAAGTATCTTTAAGCAGCCCGTTTGAATAATCATAATTATCCTTTTCATCCATGGCATCCTGCTCTGCTTTAGGGTTTGTTGTCATCCAGTTTCCACCCATATGGGTATCAGGATATTTATATGTTCCATCCCAGTTTCCAAACCAATCAATCTTTCGAAAAGTCGGCAGAATCTCAAACTTCATACCATCGGAGAATTTCACGATGACAACCTGTCCATCTCCCTTAACATCTGTAGTTGGATATGTTTCAAGTATTGAATCTTTCACAGCCTGCAACAATCTTGACTGCCCATTACCAGTCAATGATGTAAAATGATCATATTCATTATTCGGAAGTTCCATAAGCACATCAAGATCACTAGTGCTTACTGCTGTCCCACGACCATAAGAGCCCACATATCGACTATGAGCGATTTCTGAATTAGTATTCCAAAATTCAATATTAATCGATTTAGTTATTCTCTTGTACCGTGTAGATATCAAACATCTCGTATCCTTATCTATTGGGTGATTGTTCCTTTTCACATGAGAACTCATCTGATTTTTCCCTTTCGTACATCTTATTCTAACAGGCCTCATACATTTGCCCGCTTTCTTCGACAAAAATATTTGCGGAATTTGATTCTAAAGTTTTTGTATTTCCGTCCCTTTTATGATCTCCAACAACTGTGTCAAACTGAGCATAATATCATCATAGGAGATATTTGCAGCGTAGTTGTATTTTTTCTTGTAAGATTTCCACAGGGACATCAGGTTATTGTCCTGCTGTATCTTCGTGATTACCTTGGGAGCATCCTGGAGGAGATTTTGGGTAGCGCGTTTTGCACAGGTGGCTGTGAATGCAAATTTGAGCGTGGCAGCATCTATTTTGTCACGGTAAATCCTGGAGAGGCCGTAGAGGTCGTAGAAGTCTCTCATCCGTGTGTTCAGCTGTCCACGGGCAAGAACGGTTTGGATTTTTTCGGATAACAGCGTTTCCAGATTATACGACCATAACAGGATGGAACGGTCTTCCAGAAGCAGCTTATACTGATGATGTATTTCGCGTGGGGTGATTACATCACCGGTGGAAATGTCAATTTTCATGGGGACAAGCATATTGCCGAGAAAGGCATTCAGTGTGACACGGATGCCGGGATAGTCCATTTCGTCCATTATTCGGCTTAGATGTTTTACTTGGAATTTTACATCGTCCTGCAAGTCAATGGTGCAGATTTCATCTACAATACGACGGATGTCTTCATCGGATAGGTTAAGATTCTTTATGGTGGTGTCAATGTCCATGGTAGAACGCAAGGCCACGCCAATTAGGGAGGTGACAAGTATGCCGCCTTTGATTATGAAGTTGTCCCGGTAATTTGAGGCAGATATTCTTTCCAGGAAGCGTTCCATCATATACAGGCGCATGAGAGTGCGGGCATCTGCGTGATGCTGGTTGGCAAGATTCTTTAGTCGTCCCTTTAACTGGGCTGGGGTGAGTTTCATTACAAAAGCACCTCCATGTATTGGCGTATCAGTTTTTCCACGCGGAAGAAAGGGGCATAGGACATCAGTCTGTTTAAGTCCCTGTCGGTACGGCGGGTGTAGTTTTTTATGGCAGTCTGGAAGTCCTGGATTTCAAAACTGCTCCGATTGCGTACAAGGTCGCAGATAGATCTCTCCATGTCGTAGATGGGAATCATGTGTCCGAAGGAGTTTTTATATTCTGTCCGGCCAATGTTAAGTAATTCCTTTTTTACTGTGAATACCTTTATTCCAGATGCTTTTAGTTTTTGGGTATTATAGCCGGAATAGATAGTTATGGTCTGTTCCATAGGTTCACGGTCGATGAGCTCGTAGTAGAAAAGTGCCTCGTCATGGGAAAAAACGGCCTGTGGGCACCGCTGGTGAAGGACAAAGGCGCTGTCTTCCCATGCTTCGGGGGAAAGATATACGCCCTGTGCAACTTTCTCAAAGTGGTTATCCGTGACAAAGCGATAAAAGTTGTCCTTTTTTATGCCGCCGCGAAGGGCTTCTTTGGTCAGCAGGAGTCCCGATTCATCAACAAAGTGTGCGATTGCTTCCATAGTATCACCAACTTTCGTGCTTATATTATATATTAAATAAGCATAAAAGTCGATAGCTTAACTATCGCTTGTCAGATAAAATGAGAAAACCGCATCAATATGTATTCCTTTTTGCATACTCTGCAAATGATGCTCTTTCAAGCAACTACACCCTGCAAACGGGCTAATTCCAGTCATGCAACCCCCTCGTAGCAAAAAAGCCGCTAATCCCACCATATCTCAGCCCCTTGTTTCAATCCACGTCCCCCACAACACAGAAAAACACCTTGAAGCCCTTAATCCATAGGTTTTCAAGGTGTTTATTATTTTCTTAATTTGTATCAAATTAACTACAATTTTGTCTATTACCGTGTCTAAAATGATACAATGATAACGATAATCCCTATACTCACATAACGATGCACCCGCACAGGGTGCAATTTTTGCACACCCCTATTAACGATAAGGTGTTCATCGTTACGGAGTATTAACCCCCGTAGCTATGCAGTTCGTTAGGATAATATTTTTCAAAAATAGCGGCTGCTGTTGCACATAAATCAGCACAGGGACGTTTAGCATAATATTCTTTGGTGCGTTTTGATGGCATTGGTTCATCGTGTTTTTGCGATAAGCCCAATAACTCTCTGCAAACTATGGAGCCATTGTACTTTTGAAATTCAAGGACAAGTTTCTGAACTTTGCTATACAAATCCTTTTTCTTTTCATCATTTGGACTGTCATAGCCATTGGTCAGTCCAATTAACAAGCACAACGCCGAAACTGTACCGCATACCTCGCGAAGTCTGCTGATACCACCGCCCATTGGCGATGCCATACGCAAAACGGTTTTGACATCAAGTCCTTTTTTCTTTAGGTAATCCTCGTAGGCAAGCAATACCGATTGAGTGCAATTATAGCCGGATTGAAAATTCTCCTTTGCCTTTTTCCCTCGAACAGACTGCTCAATTTCTTCTTGTGTAATCATGGTGAATCGAATCTCCCCTTATTTCACTTCAATGACACTCCCCGTTGCTATTCTACCCGGCACATTCGTTCCCGAACAATGGCAAAGGTTTAATTCACGAACACCAAGACGTGCCAGTTCGTTTAAGGTTATGTCCATGCGTTCTTGGTTTTCGCTACACAAGTGAATCCCACCGATGATTCGCCAAACGGGAATACCTGTCCGCTCTTTTATGGTAGCGACAATATTCAATATACCTTGATGGGAACAGCCAACCACTAAGGCAATACCATCACCCTCTTTGAGCAACAAACATATCTCATCATCAAAGATATCCGGCTCTTTTTTATCGCCACGTACGAACTTTAGTGGAATATGCTCGAAAGGATAGCTTCTATTAAAATTCGTGAACAACCGGGCATAGTTGTTCAATTTTAAAGTGTCGCTGCATATTCGCTCTTCAATGCCCCACGATTCTAATTCTGTCTTTGTAAATCCTGGTCCTTTGGGGAGATAACGATTATTTTCACTATCGTAGGAAAATTTCTCCTGCCAAAAATTTTTACCTATGTACACAACTTTAGGACGGCAATGCTTCAATAAAGAAGGAAACCCTCCGGCATGGTCATAATGTGAGTGGCTCAAAATAACAAACTCTACGGAAGATAAATCCACAGAAAGTTTTTCGGCATTGTTCCAAGCTACGCCTGTATGACCACAATCAAACAAGAAGTTGGATTCCGGTGTTTCCACGAAAATGGAAAGACCATGTTCGGCTACCAAATTACTCCCTTCTTCAACATTATTTTCTGCCAAAATAGTTAATCTACAACTCATCAGTTAATCCTCATTCAACGTTTCCAATTCTAATGCATCGTGATTTTTTCATCACCCAACAATCTGCCAACAAGACAGGTTGACACTTTATCATGCTGCTCAAAACCCAGTTTTGCTCTTTGCAAACTGTTATTTGCATAGCAATAATGACAGCCGTGGATACAAGTATCATATGCTCCAATGTCGAAACTCTCCACGCAATTGCAAAGTGGACGTTGACTTTTCGCTTTGCCGACACGCAGCTTTTTCCCTGTAATGCTCTCTATCAGTTTCTTATCAATGCAGGCTCCGTGGAAAATCTTGTATTTCTCTAGGTCGATACGCTCCGAGCAAGTCGACAGTACAATGCCACTGCCTCTAGCAAGTTCAGAAAATCCAAATGCCAATTGATGCATAACAGCTTCATCCAATTCCTGCAAATTGAGGTTCTTGATATTCTTCTTGATTTTGGGATAAATGTCGATAAAGCTGATAACGCATTGATTAACGAATGGAGATAATTTCTCCAAAGCATTCTCAAACCAAGATAAATGATAGTCTAATGAATAACGTTCGTTTACCAAGATAGGATCATACCGCCATACCACTCGCTTGCTGCCAATGTAACGAGATAGCTCCTGCACGATTTGAATAATTTCCCTCTTGCTTCGCAGATTAGTTTCTATATCTTTTTCATAAGGTGTGATGGATACTTGCACATAAAAGGGATAGCCCG
Organism: uncultured Selenomonadaceae bacterium; assembly: GCA_937902665.1. Lineage (GTDB taxonomy): Bacteria > Bacillota > Negativicutes > Selenomonadales > Selenomonadaceae > CALELM01. The sequence goes on along the minus strand of CALELM010000094.1, from coordinate 1,123 downwards.
ATAATTCCTCCAATCGTTTCAGCATAGGTGCAGGGTCTTTCGTCCAAAAAACGATGCAATCGACATTGCTCGGTTTTAGCGATATCCTGCTGACTTGCTTGCGGTTGAAGGGATTTTTTACGTCCACAAAACCTTCATGCAAACGATGAAGAAACCAATCAAAGTAAAAAGCCGGAATATCTGTCCTCCGACTGGCGCTGATAATCATGAAAATTTATCCTCATTCATTTAGAATTTCGTACATTTTATCATTATTCCTGTTTCCTTTGCAACGCAAAAAAAGTGCAAAGCCGCAGCCATGCACTTCTATTTGTCAACTTTTTATTTCTGTCCCATCTTTAAACGTAACTGTAAATTCTTTGTTTTTGTCAATGGTAATGAAATCTACCATGCTCCCCCAAAGGCACTCATCAAATTCCTGAAGGATGCCGTCTCGTGATTTCAGGTCTTTTATGAATTTTGCCAGCCGTTCGCTTTGTGCTTCCTTCGTGCTTATTGTTGTTACAACATTATCGTAGTTGGCTTTTACCTGTTCATATCTTTCCACCAATTTGTTATAGCGTTTTTGATATTCCTCTTGGTCTTGGACAACACGGGCATTTTCTGCCACAATGTCTTGCGTCATTTCAACTATGACAGCCATTTCGCTTTCCAGCTTATGTTTCTCTTCTTCCAGTTCTTTTGTCACGCAAATGGTACTGCGTATCATCTGTGCATTGGCGATAATTTCTTTCTTTTCGTGGAATAATCGGTTATAGGCTGACATAAACGCTGCTTTTATTTCCTCCTCCGTAACGTGCGGGGTATCGCATTTTCTTCCATTGTACTTGTGATTGCATCGATAGATTACTTTGCGATATTGGTCTGTGGAATGCCAAACCTTGGAACCAAACCATGCTCCGCAGTCGGCACATTTTACTTTGTTGGAAAAAATACTTACTCCGCTATATCGACCTTTGCCTTTCGTGCGTTTGGCAAGTTCTGCCTGTACCAAGTCAAATGCTGCAGGTGAGATAATTGCTTCATGGTTACCCTCAACGTAATACTGCGGAACTTCGCCCTCATTTTGATAACGTATAATAAGTTTCGCAAATTCAATTCGGGTGCTGCCCGATCCTAAAAT
>CALELM010000093.1 GCA_937902665.1 uncultured Selenomonadaceae bacterium | reverse complement strand
GAAGCGAAAGTTTGCTCACCGCTTGTTAAAATTTGGCTTCCCCCACTTACAGAAATCTGTTGAAGAAGGGGACGTTTTAGCTTCGTTATCAGAAAATTATCAAAATAAGAAATTTATGTAAAAGCAAGAAAAAAAGTATTGACTTGTTTGAACAAGTGTGGTATAAATAAGTCAAGGTTGTTCAAACAAGTTAATTTGGAGGTAAGAGAGATGGGCAAGTACACGAGAGATGCCGAGGAGCTTTTGAAGCTTGTCGGCGGCAAGAGCAACATCGCAGCGGTTTCTCATTGCATGACAAGAATGCGTTTTGTCTTGGGGGATCCGTCAAAGGCGGATATCAAGGCGATCGAAGCGATGAAGGTAGTCAAGGGAAGCTTCACGCAGGCGGGGCAGTTTCAGGTCATCATCGGAAACACGGTGGCGGATTTCTACAATGATTTTGTTGCTGTTGCCGGTGTGGAGGGCGTTTCCAAGGATGAGGTAAAGAAAGCGGCGAAGCAGAACCAAAATGCTTTGCAGCGGGCGATTGCGGTGATTGCGGAGATTTTTGCTCCTATCATTCCTGCCATCATCTGCGGTGGTTTGATTCTCGGTTTCCGTAACTGTATTGATGCCCTGTATCTTTTTGAGAACGGCACCAAGACTTTGGTAGAGATCAGCGTTTTTTGGGCAGGCATTGACAAGTTCCTTTGGCTGATTGGTGAGGCGGTGTTCCACATGCTGCCAGTTGGTATCTGCTGGTCCGTGACGAAGAAGATGGGGACAACGCAGATGCTCGGTATCGTTCTTGGTCTTACCTTGGTATCCGGACAGCTCCTGAACGCTTATGCCGTAGCAGGGACTCCGGCAGACAAGATTCCTGTTTGGGACTTCGGGGCATTCACGGTGCAGATGATCGGTTATCAGGCACAGGTCATTCCGGCAATCCTTGCGGCATTCACCTTGGTTTACTTGGAGAAGTTTTTCCGCAAGATTACGCCTCCTGTGATTTCGATGATCGTTGTTCCGTTCTGCAGCTTGCTCTTGGCTGTTATTGCAGCGCATTTCGTCCTCGGTCCTATCGGCTGGGCTATCGGTTCTGTGATTTCTAGCGTTGTGTTCTCCGGTATTACAGGTTCTTTCCAAGCAATCTTTGCAGCAGTTTTTGGCTTTATCTACGCTCCGCTCGTTATCACGGGCTTGCACCACATGACGAATGCAATCGACCTCCAGTTGATTGCGGATTACCACGGCACGATGCTCTGGCCAATGATCGCGCTTTCCAACATTGCGCAGGGTTCTGCGGTTCTCGGCATGATTTTCCTCCAGAAGAAAAATGCAGAGGCGCAGGAAGTCAATGTTCCTGCATGTATCTCCTGTTATCTCGGTGTTACTGAGCCGGCAATGTTCGGTGTCAACTTGAAATATGTATTCCCATTCTTCTGCGGCATGACGGGTTCTGCTATTGCGGCAATCCTCTGCGTGTCCACTTCCACGACAGCAAACGCTATCGGCGTTGGCGGTATCCCCGGTATTCTTTCCATTCAGCCGCAATATATGCCGACCTTTGCTCTCAGTATGCTGATTGCGATCGCTGTTCCGTTCGTTCTGACGGTTGTTGTCGGAAAACGTAAGGGAATCGATCAGGTAGTTGTGGAAGCAGAAGCAGATGAGGCAGTGGTAGATGCAGGCGCTCCTGTGGAGTTCAAGGCTCATGTTTCCGGCAAGGCAATCGCTTTGAAGGAATTGAAGGACGGCGTTTTCTCTGAGGGTATGGTAGGAGATGGCTTTGCCATTAGCCCAGTGGGTGATACGGTACTTGCTCCTGCGGATGGCGTGATTGCAGTATTGATGGAAGAATCCCGCCATGCAGTTGGCATGAGGCTTTCCGATGGTACAGAAATTTTGATTCATGTCGGTTTGGATACAGTTTCCATGAAGGGTGATGGCTTTGCGTACTTGGTCAAGGAAGGCGACAGGGTTTCGGCAGGCGATCCAATCCTTCGCTTTGACTCGGCAAAAATCAAGGCAGCAGGTCACTCTGATGCAGTTATTTTCGTAAGGACGCAGAAGGGATCGAAGCAGTCGCTGGAGGTTCGTGCGAAGGGAACTGTGGAAGCAGGAAAGAACATCGTTGCAATTCTTTCCTAATAATATACAAGAGTCGGAGGAAGAATGATGATGAATACGTTCAGGAACAAGGTGGTTTACCAGATTTATCCGAAGTCATTCAAGGATTCCAATGGGGATGGCTTGGGAGACCTTCGAGGAATTATAGAGAAACTGGACTATCTGGGCGAGCTTGGCGTGGATTATCTTTGGCTGACACCGTTCTTCCCCTCACCACAGCGGGATAATGGCTATGACGTGGCTGACTATCGGAGCATAGATCCCCGCTTTGGGACGATGGAGGACTTGGAGGAGCTGATTGCAAAAGCAGATGCCAAGGGAATCGGCTTGATGTTTGACATGGTGTTCAACCATACCTCAACGGAGCATGCATGGTTCCAGAAGGCTCTGGCAGGGGACAAGGCTTATCAGGACTACTACATTTTTAAGGAAGGAAATCCGGAAACTGTTCCGACCAACTGGGTGTCGAAGTTCGGCGGCTCTGCGTGGGAATATCTGCCGCAGCTTGGCAAGTGGTATTTGCACCTGTTTGACGTGACGCAGGCAGACCTCAACTGGGAGAATCCGAAGGTACGGGAGGAATTGAAGGATATCCTGCGGTTCTGGAAGGAAAAGGGGATAGCAGGCTTCCGCTTTGATGTTGTGAATCTTATTTCCAAGCCGGAGGTCTTTGAGGACGATCTGAAAGGAGACGGACGCAGGTTCTATACCGATGGTCGCCACGTTCATGAGTTCTTGAAGGAGCTTGTGCGTGATGCCGGCATTGAAGGCATGGTCACGGTGGGCGAGATGTCCTCGACCAGTATCGAAAACTGTATCCGCTATTCCAATCCGGAGGAGAAGGAGCTTTCCATGACGTTCAGTTTCCATCATCTGAAGGTGGATTACAAGGACGGGGACAAGTGGAAGCTGATGAAGCCTGACCTCATGGCATTGAAGCATATCTTCGAGGACTGGCAGTGCGGGATGCAGGAGGGCGGCGGCTGGAATGCGCTCTTTTGGTGCAACCACGACCAGCCGAGAATCGTTTCTCGTCTTGGTGATGATGGCAAGTACCGCAAGGAGTCAGCAAAGATGCTGGCGGCGGCAATCCATCTGATGCGAGGAACGCCGTACATTTACCAAGGCGAGGAAATCGGTATGACGAATCCTCATTACAAGGAGATTGGCAAGTACAAGGATGTGGAGAGCCTGAATTATTTCAAGATCCTCTGCGAGGGCGGAATGACGCAGGAAGAGTCCCTTTCGGTACTGGCGGAACGCTCCAGAGATAACTCCAGAACCCCTATGCAGTGGACGGACGGCGAGCATGCCGGTTTTTCCTCGGCAGAGCCTTGGCTTTCGATTCCGGAAAACTTCACGGAAATCAATACGGAAAAGGAAAGGGCAGACGAGGATTCCGTTTGGAACTTTTATCGCCGGCTGATATCCCTCCGCAAGGAGCAGGAAATTATTTCCGATGGAACGATTGAATTCTTGGAAAAGGAGCGGGCAGAGGTGCTTGCGTACCGCAGGAGGCTTGGCGAAAAGGAGCTTCTGGTTTTCTGCAACCTGACAGGGGGCAGGGCAGCTTTCGGTGCAGAGCTGGCACAGTCCTTGCAGGAGGGCTTTGAAAAACTCCTTGGAAACTATGCAGGCATTGAGGAAGAACTTCGCCCCTATGAAGTCATTGCTGTATGGAAGGATTGACAGGCTCTTAGCATTGCTTTGCGGAAAGGATTGCAATCGTTGCAGTGGCGTGATAAACTAAACGTAGCCGAGAAGAGAAATTAAGTCTAAGGCACAATAAGTGACCCCCCGAAGAGATAGCCGATCTTCGGGGGGTCTTCTCTTTCAAGGCAAGAGCAAGCCTAGGCTAGTTGCTACGGAAGTTTCTGTCTAACCATTTGCAAACGTAGTAGCCGACTACGCTTGCCGCAACAGAAACGAGAAAAGAAATTAGAATGTCTATGGCACTCACCACCCATCTGTTGCCAGATTGGAGGGAGCAACGGTTTCATTCTATCGAAAGGGAAGGGGCAAGTCAATCAGAGGGAAGCACAAGAGGTCACGCACGTTCCAAAAGCCAATCCAGTGCGTATACTTGCTTGATTCCATCATAGGATGTTGGCGGAATCATGTCCATGGTGATTAAATAGCGTTGGTAATAGTCGTTTACGCTTTTTAAGGGGGCTAGTTCCCTTTTCAGGATGGAACCATCGCTGTCCATGACGGTATATGCTACCTGATAATAGCAAGGCTCGCCATTCTGCATGACTACAAAGTCTATTTCTTTATCGCCAACCTTGCCGACATAAACATCTTCCCAACGCCGCTTGAGTTCCAAGAAAATGATATTTTCCAATATGTGACACATATCTGCCAGTTTGTTGCCAAGCACGGTTTTTCTTAGACCCATGTCGGCAGCATAGTATTTACCGCCTGTTTTTAGGTAGTCTTTGCCCTTTACATCATATCTTTCTGCTTGGTAGAACAAAAAACTCTCCTGCAAAGCAGAAAGGTATTTCTCTATGGTAGGTACTGTGGTTTTTGTACCCATGGAAGTCAGTGTATCTGCAATTTTTTTGACAGAACAGAGATTGCCAATGTTATCAAACAAAAATCTAGTTATTTTTCTTAACAGGTTTTGATCGGGACATTTTTTCCTTGCCATAATGTCCTTTAGCATTACCGTGTCCAAGATGCTGCTCAAATACTGGTTGACATAAGCTTGCTCCGCAATGTTCGTGACATAGGGAAAGGAGCCGTTTTCCAAATACTTCATATAAAGCCGTTCTGGGCTTTGGTTGGGATATACGGACACATACTCGGCAAAGGAAAGAGGCTGCATTTTTATCTGTACATAGCGACCGGAAAGAAGCGTAGCCAGTTCTCCGGACAACATTTGGGAATTAGAGCCTGTTATGTAAATGTCGCAGTTATCTTTGACGTAAAGAGCATCCACGGCTTTTTCAAAGGCATCCACTTGCTGGACTTCATCAATGAAAATATAGTTTGTTCCTGCGGGCTGGAGCCTGTCCATGAAATATTGGAGAAGCTGGCGATAATGGGTGATATCTATGCCTTCATAGTCTTCCAGATTGAGGGATAGGATATTTTCTGCCGGCACGCCTGCCTTTTGCAATTCCTCCCGAAAAAGCTTCAGTATCGTTGACTTGCCACAGCGTCTTACGCCAGTTACGACCTTGATGACATCATGGTCTTTCCAGTGGAGAAGCTGTTCTAAATAATGCTTGCGTTCTATCATAATGTATCACCTCTTATACGGAGTATATAAAAATACTCCATAAATAGCAAGTTTTTAAAGAGGTGCTTTAAAAATCTTTCAAATCTATCAAGTTTTTAAAGTGTCACGTTCATAATTGCATGGTTTTATTAGAGAAAGCTTAGTTTTATTAGAGAAAGATTAGAATTAAAAAATAGGCTTGCATTCGCTGAATGGATGTGGTACGATACAGTTGTTTCAAGGAACGGTGCTTCCAAGAGCGAAGGAAACATGGACACTTGGCGGACGGGACATCTTCTTTGGAACAGAAGAAATAACTTTATTTTATAGGAGGAATTCTTTATGAAGAAGTCTTTGGTTTCCGCACTTACGACAGCTTTGGTTGTCGGCGCAGCTTCCACGACGTTTGCAGCTGCAAATCCGTTTGCCGATGTTCCTGCAGATCATTGGGCATACGATGCTGTTGCTCAGCTTGCTGAGGATGGCGTTATCAATGGTTATGGTGATGACACGTTCCGCGGTGAGCGCAACATCACTCGTTACGAGATGGCTCAGATGGTTGCTAAGGCTATGGCTAAGGAAGCAGAGCTCAATGCAGCACAGAAGGCACAGCTCGACAAGCTCGCTGCTGAGTTCAGCGAAGAGCTCAACAACCTCGGCGTTCGCGTATCCAACCTCGAGAAGTATTCCGACAAGATTACTTGGAACGGCAAGGTAGAGTATACGTACAGCACTACGACGTACAGCGAGTCTGGTCTTGAGGATATCAAGAGCCATGGCAATGGTTTCGTATTCCGTCTCGAGCCAAAGGCTGAGATTAACGACCACTGGTTCGCAAAGGCTCGTATCGATGCTGATTGGGACTTCGAGAAGGACGGCGATGCAAACGGTTCCAACGCAAACGTTTCCATGAAGCGTGCTTGGGTACAGGGCGACTACGACAACTTCACGGTGAAGCTCGGTCGTCAGGAACTCAATCCGGTCAACGAGCGCGGTATGGTCTTCGATACGGACTTCACGGGTGCTGCATTGACGTTCGGCAAGGACGTTAAGGCTACGATTAACGTAGGTAACTTGAATGCTAATAAGTCTTTGATGGGTCTTAACGATGGTCGTGTTTATGGCATCAATGTCCAGTATGACAAGGGCGGCGAGGGCTTCTACGCTGGTGCTGGCTACAACTTCGTTTCTGACGATGACTTCCAGTTTGCAAATGAGTTTGCTCATGATGACACGGCAAAGATTTGGTCTGTCAATGCAGGCTACCGTGTAGGCTTGGCTGACATCTATGCTGGCTATGCTCATAACACGAGCGTTGATGCGAATGGTACTTCTTGGCAGGTTGGCGTTCAGTATGGCAACTATGACCCTGCAGTCAAGGGTTCATGGAATGCTTACATTGCATACCGCCAGTTCGGTCTCTGGAGCTCCCTCATGGCAAACGGCGATGATGCTCTCCGTGGCACGAAGGGTGTTGCACTCGGTGCTGCTTGGGCTCCGTTCAAGAACATCGGCGTTCTCGCTAAGTACTACAAGGGTTCTGCAATCGAGGGCAACTACGATGCAGATCACCTCTGGGGTCGTGTTGAGTTCTTGTTCTAATCAACAAGGCTCGGTCGATACTATCGGTAAAACTGCTGCCGCACGCGAAAGCGTGTGGCAGTTTTTTTATGCCTTGAGGGAGGAATTGAGAGCAAAAGGGGTGCTCCGCATAAATGCAACGTGCAACATCCCTTTTTGACGTAACTTGCCACGCAATTCAAACAAAATTTTGAATAAACAACTTGAATATATGAGTTATATCTCATATACTGTATTTGAGGTGTAATTTATGAAATTTACAGTTGAATTTTACGAAACTGCTGATGGAAAATCCCCTATTGAAGATTTTTTAAATTCACTGGATGAAAAAATGCGAGCAAAAGTTGTTGGGCTTATGGAAATTTTAGAGGAAAGAGGTACCTCGCTAAGACTGCCGTACAGTGAACATTTAGATGATGGAATTTTTGAATTGCGTTGCAAACTAGGCAGTAATATCACGAGGTCATTGTATTTTTTCTATGTTGACGGTCGTATTGTATTTACCAATGGGTTTGTAAAAAAGACACAAAAAACTCCAGCTAAAATAATTGAACTTGCAAAAAAATATAGAACTGATTTTTTGAAAAGAGAGGATGATAAATCGTGAAAACACTGAAACAATATAAAACAGAGCAAATGACTGACCCCAAATTTGCAAAAGCCTACACGGAACTCCAGCCTGAGCTTGACGTTATTCGCAGTATCATTGATGCACGCACGAAAGCAAATATTAGCCAAAAGGAGTTATCTCTCAGAACTGGTATTGCTCAAACTGAAATCAGCAGACTGGAAAATGGGTACAGAAATCCTTCTGTTAAGCTTTTGCAACGCTTGGCAGCTGGGATGGGCATGAATTTGAAAATTTCTTTGGTAGATTGCGAAATGAATTTGAACAAATAAAAAACTCATGGCGTATCTTTTGATAGGATTAAGTTGCACAAAAACCTATCCAAGAAGATGCACCATGAGCCATAAGCAATCGCATGGTTTGCTTTCACAATGCTTTTTTTAAGCCTCGGCAGGAACGACCTTGTTAAGTTCTTCCATCAAAGCATCGATGTCGATGCCGTGTGCCATAGCGCCTTGCTCGATGTTTTCAAAATGAGCAGCGGCACAGCCAAGGCAGCCCATGCCTGCGTTCATGAGTACTTCTGCAGTTGCAGGGTATTTCTGCACGACTTCGAGGATGCTCATGTCCTTTGTGATCGTCATAGGAAACTCCTCCTTTCTGTTCACACACGATTATAGCATACTTTTTTTTCATTTTCATCTGGGCAGGGTGGTTTTTTGTGGGATTTCCATGTACAATAAGGAAAGGTTTCTGTGCATTGTTCGCACCGTGGGAGGAGGTTTTGCTTGTGGAGGTTGCTGCCTTTGCGGTGGGCGGGTTGCAGGTTTATGCTTATGGATTGCTTCTTTTGGGTGCCATTTTGCTGGGCGGGGCAGGAAGCTTCGGGCTTGCGCGCCTGCATGGGGAAGGTTTCGATTCGTTCGTGAATCTTTTTTTGTTGGGGGGAGTATTTTCTGCAGTTTCTTCACGGCTTGTGTACGTTGGGACGCATTGGGAGGAATTTTACATGCAGCCGCTGTCCTTTCTCTGCTTGTGGCAGGGAGGGTATTCCTTTCTGGGCGGTTTTCTTGGCTTGTGCGTTGCCGTTTTTATTTATGGGAGAATACAGGGCTTGGATGGATGGCTTTGGCTGGATGTGTTTATGCCGCAGGTGCTGCTCATTGCTTTCGTGTTTGAGCTGTTCCATTTCTTGTTGTGCGGCATGGGGAAGGTGGCTCCTTCTTGGTATGCGGCAGGTATGCAGTTCGTGCTGTTCCTGCTGGTGACGTTTGCTTCCTTCTGGCAGGAACGCAGGAGGCGGCGGTGGCGCAGTGGTGTTTTTGCATCCGTTGGAATGGCAATGACGGGCATATTGCAGCTTGCAGGGAGCAGTTCTTCCTTGATGGGAGGAACGGCAGCCTTTTTTCTGTTGGTGTTTTCGCTGGTATTTTTGGTTTATCGTGGCAGCGTTCGCTGTGATTATTTTTGAGGGGAGCGTGAGGATGTGCGAATATGGGGCAAAAGAAGATTTTCTGCAAAGCATGTTGTGCTTGTGACCTTGCTTTTGCTAGTCCCGTTCCTGTTTTCCGCTCCGCAGAGCCTGAAGGCGCGCATGGTGGCAGACAGCGAGAACGGAACGAAGGTCATGGTCTTGAATTACCACAAGGTGGACGATATGGAAATCTCCTTGTCCGTGACACCGGAGGACTTCGATGAGCAGATGTGTTATCTCAAGGAGCACGGCTATCATACAATCACGCCTGATGAGCTGTATGACAGCCTGTCGGGAAATGCGGAGCTTCCTGAGAATCCTGTGCTGATCACCTTTGATGACGGTTACTTGGACAATTACGAGAATGCTTATCCAATCTTGAAGAAATATGACTTCACGGCAACGATTTTTGTTGTGTCGGGCTTCCTCGGGAAGCAAAAGAACTATATGACGTGGGACAATGCAAGAGAAATGGAAAAGAACGGTATTCGCATCGAGTCCCATACGGTAGATCATAAGTCTATGACGGATCTTTCCGATGAACAGCTGCGGACGGAGCTGGTGGAGTCCAAGAAAAAAATAGAGCAGGAGCTGGGGCATGCCATTCATTTTATGGCATATCCGACAGGGACGTATAACTTGCACATTGCGCAGATGGTCAAGGAGGCAGGCTACAAGGGAGCATTTACCATCAAGTATGGGAATGTGGACAAGGGGAGCAACGTGTATGCTATGGAACGTGTGCCGATTTTCCATACGGAAAACACGCACAAGTCCTTTTTGGAGCGTATTCGCTATACGCCGATTTTTGAAAGATTTGGCTGGGTCAAGAACTAAAACAGGAAGAAGGGCAGGGTACTGCATGGATTTGGATTCGTGCAGTATCCTGCCTTTTTGTTATGATTTTACAAAAGCAATCATAGCTATGCGTTATTTTATAATTATCCTCTCGAAATTCTTTTGCTTTGGACTTGCAAAAACGGGAGGGTTTGATATAAAATGTATGAGGAAGTGGCACAGAGTGGCATAAAGTGGGTGAAGAGTTCAGAATGGTGGTGTCGGCAGGATGTTAATGGGCGAGTTCATGCATAGCATTGACGCAAAGGGACGTGTCATTATGCCTGCGGATTTCCGCTTGGAGCTTGGAGACGTTTTTTTTATCACGAAGGGGCTGGATGGCTGTTTGTTTGTCTACGCAAAGTCGGAGTGGGAGGTTCTTTCGCAAAAGCTGAAGGAGCTGCCTCTTGCAAAGACGGAGGCGAGGGCTTTCGTCCGATTTTTCTTTGCCGGCGCAAGAATGCTGGAATGTGACAAGCAGGGGCGTTTTTTGGTACCTAGCAATCTCAGGAGTTATGCAGGACTTACCAAGAGCGTGGTACTGGCAGGTGTGATGAACCGTGTGGAGCTTTGGGACAAGGATGCTTGGACGAGGTACACAGGGGAGGTCAATCCTGCGGTTACGAAAATTGCCGAGAATCTTGCGGAGTTGGGCATTTGACAGCTGCTCTTGCTTGGGACTTCCGTGTTTGCTCTAGGAAAGGGTCGTGTTTTTGGTTGGAAAAGGATTTTCATCATGTCAGTGTCCTGTTGGAGGAAACCATCAGGGGACTGGTGACAGATACGAATGGAATCTATGTGGATTGCACGTTGGGAGGGGCAGGCCATGCGGGGCGTATTGCGTCCCTGCTTTCCGAGGAAGGAAGGCTCATTGGCATTGACCAAGATGCGCAAGCGATCGAGGCAGCGACAGAACGGTTGTCGGGCGCTGCCTGCCGTGTGGATATCGTGCATGATAATTTTTGCCATTTGGAGGAGATTTTGGAGAAGCAGGATGCTCCCTTGGTGCAGGGAATCCTTTTTGACTTGGGCGTGTCGTCTCATCAAATTGATACGGCAGAGCGAGGGTTTTCCTATATGCAGGATGCACCTCTTGATATGCGGATGAATCCGGAAAGCAGCCTTTCTGCTTATGATGTCATAAATTCCTACGAGGAAGGGGAACTGGCGCGTATTTTCCATGCCTATGGGGAGGAACGCTGGTCAAAGAGAATTGCGAAGTTTGTCGTGGAGCGCAGGCAGGAAAAGCCCGTGGAAACGACAGGGGAGCTTGTGGATATTATTTGCAGGGCAATACCAAAGGCAGTCCGGCAGTCCGCAGGCGGTCATCCTGCCAAGAGGGTGTTTCAGGCGGTTCGGATCGAGGTCAACAATGAGCTTGGGATTTTGGAAGAGACTTTCCGCGCTGCGGTGCGTCACTTGGCACCGGGGGGAAGGCTTGCTGTCATAACCTTTCATTCCTTGGAGGACCGCATAGCCAAGCAGGTCTTGAAGGATATGAGCCGTGGCTGTATTTGCCCGCCGCAGCTTCCTGTCTGCGTGTGTGGCCATCGCCCGGAGATTCGCTTGCTTGGAAAGCCAATGAAGGCAGGCAGGGAGGAGCAGGAGCGCAATTCACGGTCGAAAAGCGCAAAACTTCGAATCGCAGAAAAATTGCCAATCAATATAGATAGGGAAGGAGGGGTATCGTATGCTGGCAGATCGCAAGGAAGACCATGAGTTTAGTTATGAAGAAGAAAGATTTTCGAGCAGAATCCAGAAAAAGGTAGAAATGGAGCGGGCAGAGGATACTCCGCAGGTTCAAAGCGTATTGAACCAATCGCTTCGGAATCATGCCAAGATTTTTATTTTTATGATGGTCGTGATGTCTATGGCGGTCGTTGTGAGGAACGGGATTATCGCAACGCATGGATATGAGCTGGTGGATATGCAGCAAAAGGCGCAGAAGCTGGAGCAGGAAAATGAGCGGCTGAGAATAGAGATTGCTCATTTGAAGTCACCGCAAAGGATCAAGGCGATCGCAACGGAACAGCTGGGAATGTCCTTGCCAACGCAGGTATATTTTGCTCACGAAAAATAGAGGGCTTTGAGGAGCTGCCGCTTCCTTGCAGATAGGAAGACGGGCAATGGGAAAATGAAATAGGCTTTACCAAGGGGCAGCGATTTTTTCGTTGCTCCTTTTTTGCAAGAAAATGCTTGAAAGCATCTTCTTATTGTGCTTTAATGGAAGAAGTCTGAACGGGAAACGATTAGAGTGGATCCGCAAGGGGGAGAGACTGTATGAAAACCATCGGTGAATTGGCAAGGCTGGTAAAGGGCGCTGAACTGATAGGAGATCCGGAGACGGAAATTTATGGGATAGAGCATGATTCCCGCAAGGTCGGCAAGGGAACCTTGTTCGTTTGCATTCCGGGATTTCATGTGGATGGGCACAAGTTTATTCCGCAGGCAGTGGAGGCAGGAGCGTCTGCCATCCTGACGACACGGGACTTGGAGGCGATGGATGGGACAGCTGTTCTCAAGGTAAAGGATCTTTCCGCAGCTCTTGATGCAATCGTGCCGTTTTTTCATGATTATCCGGCGAGAAGCATGCGGATGATCGGCATTACGGGGACGAATGGCAAGACAACGACAAGCTATATTTTGCGTTCTATTTTAAGGAATGCGGGTTTCAAGGTGGGGCTTATCGGGACGATACAGATTATGATAGAGGAGGAGTCGCTTCCTATCCATAATACGACACCGGATGTTGTGGAGCTTCAGCACATCTTAGCGGTCATGCGTGACAAGGGGATGGACTATGTGGTTATGGAGGTATCCTCCCATGCACTGGACCAGAACCGAGTGGCAGGCATTGAGTTTGATACGGCAGTATTCACGAATTTGACGCAGGATCATTTGGATTACCATAAAACCTTGGAAAACTACAAGCTGGCAAAGGCGAGACTGTTTGACATGCTTGGCAGGGAAGGGACGAAGAAAGGGAAAACGGCAGTCGTCAATGCCGATGATGCGGCAGGGGAAACGATGCTTGCTCATGCAGATTGCGAGAGAATCACCTATGGCATCCAGCAGGAGGCGAGCCTTCATGCGGAGGATATCCATGTGAGGGCAGACGGGACGGAGCTTGCGCTTTGCGGCACTTTTGGCAGGCTGCCGCTCAACCTCAGGCTCACGGGCATTTTTAATGTTTACAATGTCATGGCTGCGACAGGAGCGGCACTGGCAGAAGGGATTCCGGCGGAGAGGATAGCAAAGACCTTGCAGGATTTTGCCAGTGTGCCGGGACGGTTTGAGATGGTTGATGCAGGGCAGGACTTCTTTGTTATCGTGGATTATGCCCATACGCCTGACGGCATGGAGAACGTGCTGCGCACGGCACGGCAGATTGCAAAGAAAAGGATTCTTACGGTTTTTGGCTGCGGCGGGGATCGTGACCGCACGAAGCGGCCTATCATGGGACGCATAGCGGCAGAGCTTTCCGATATCGTGCTTGCCACGTCAGACAATCCCAGAAGCGAGGATCCCATGGCGATCCTGAAGGACGTGGAAGCAGGTGTTATGGAAAAAATAGGGAAAAAGCATCATGAGTGTATCGCAGACCGGCGCACGGCGATTTTCCGTGCCGTGGAGCTTGCCGAGAGCGATGATGTTGTGGTGATTTTGGGCAAGGGACATGAAAATTACCAGATATTGAAGGATAAGACGATTCATTTTGATGACAAGGAAACAGCAAGAGAAGCAATGGGAGGGAAGAAATGATGCCAAGCTTTACATTGAAGGATGTTGTTGAGGCAACGCAGGCAGAGATTGCCGCAAGGCAGTCGGAGGAGTTCACGGGTATCGTGACGGATACTCGAAAGATAGAGCAGGGAGTCTTGTTTCTTGCTCTGGACGGCGAGCGCTTTCATGGGGAGGACTTTGCGAAGGAGGCACTGGAAAAGGGTGCGGCAGGTGTCATGGTGCGCATGGATTGCCCGCAGGAGAAGCTCGAAGGCGCAAATGGGACAATCTTGAAGGTGGCAGATACGCTGGCGGCTTATCAGCAAATCGCCGCTTTTTGGAGAAAGAAATTTGATATTCCCGTGGTTGCGATTACTGGTTCCAATGGAAAGACCACGACCAAGGATCTCACGGCGGCGGCACTCTCGGCATGGGGCGATGTCCTCAAGACGCAGGCAAATTTCAATAACGAGATAGGGCTTCCCCTGACGCTTCTTGGGCTGGAGGAAAGGCACAGGGCGGCTGTTGTTGAGATTGGTATGCGGGGACTTCACCAGATTGAGGCACTGGCACCCGTTGCAGCGCCTAATATCGGTGTTGTGACGAATGTTGGGGAGACACACATGGAGCTTTTGGGTTCGCTGGAAAATATAGCGAAAGCGAAGGCGGAGCTGGTGGAGGCGATTCCTGCAGGCGGTACGGTTGTTTTGAATGCGGATAACCCGTATGTCATCGGTATGATAGAAAAGGCTGCAGAGGGTGTAAATGTTCTGACCTTTGGCATCAAGGAATCGGCGGATGTGAAGGGAGAAGCCATTCGCACGGAGGGAAACTGCACGAAATTCATGGTGCGTTACGGCAGGGAACGCCACGATTTCGTTATCCCTATGCTGGGACGGCACAATGTCTATAATGCATTGGCCGCTATAGCGGTTGGCTATTCCCTTGGACTTACTACGGCAGAAATCAGGACGGGGCTTTTGCATCTGGAAGCAACGAAGATGCGCTTTGAGGTTTGCCAGAGGGGCGAGTATAAATTCATCAACGATGCATACAATGCAAGCCCTATGTCCATGACGGCTGCCATTCAGACGCTCTCCGAAATGGAACAGGGCAGGAAGATTGCCGTGTTCGGTGATATGCTGGAGCTTGGGGATGTTTCCGAGCAGGCGCATTACCATGTGGGTGAGGAGCTGGCAGAGAAGAAATTTGCTGCGGTCATCACCTTGGGAGAGATGGGAAAGCTGATAGCAAAAGGCGCTTCGGAGCATGGCATTGAGGATGTTTTTGCCTGTGACTCGCATGAGGAAGCAGGAGGAATACTGGAGGAGATTTTGCAAGCAGGCGATACGGTTCTTTTCAAGGGCTCGCGCGGCATGCAGATGGAAAAAATCATGGATTGCGTTGCGCAGGAAGAAAAGGATGCATAAGGAGATAGGTTCATGTACAGTACGTTGATCGCGGCACTGGCGGCGGCAGGTGTGGTTCTTTTGATGGGGCCTTTGGTGCTGCCTATGCTGCGCAGGCTGAAATTCGGTCAGAGCATTCGGGAAGAGGGTCCAAAAAGCCATCAGGCAAAGAGCGGAACGCCTACGATGGGCGGCGTTATGATCGTATCCGGTATCGTAATAGGCACGTTGGCAGCGGGGCGTTTTTCTGCGGAGATTGCTTTGGCTCTGTTCATTCTGCTGGGGCATTTCGTGCTTGGTTTTTTGGACGATTATATCAAGGTCGTAAAGAAAAGGAATCTTGGTCTCAAGGCAAAGCAGAAGCTTTTGGGGCAAGTCCTCATCGCTGTTGTGACCATATATATCGGGACGAAGGAGCTTGGGCTGGATACGAGCCTTTGGATTCCTGTCCTGCGTGAGACGGTGGATATAGGAGGCTTGTACTACCTGCTTACGCTCTTTGTTTTGGTCGGTGCGTCAAATGCGGTGAACTTGACCGATGGGCTGGATGGGCTTGCCTCCGGTACGATGGCAGTTGCGGCGAGTGTCTACGGCGTGGTCTGCCTTTTGACGGGACATTCTGATTTGGCTGTATTTTGCTATGCGGTCGTGGGCGCATGCGTGGCATTTTTGAAATTCAATGCGCACCCTGCGAAGGTTTTTATGGGCGATACGGGTTCCTTGGCTCTTGGTGGTGCTTTTGCGGCAATGGGAATTCTCACGCATACGGAGATTTTGCTGGCTGTGGTCGGTTTTATTTTTGTCTGCGAGGCACTTTCCGTCATTATTCAGGTAACGTCCTTCAAGACAACGGGCAAGCGGGTGTTTCGCATGAGCCCTATTCATCACCATTTTGAATTGGGCGGCTGGAGCGAGTGGAAGGTCGTCCTTGTATTTTGGTCCGTGGGATTGCTTGCGGGGCTTGTCGGGTTGAAAATGCTTTAAAACATGGAATTATTTTGGAGGCTTGAGATATGGATTTGCAGGGCAGGAAAATGCTAGTCATTGGTGCAGGCATCAGCGGGTTTGCTGCGGCAAAACTGGCAAGGAAGATGGGGGCTGAGGTCGTTCTCAGCGATGCGAAGGCAGAAAAGGACATAAAGCAGGATTTTACGGAACTTCGCAGTGTTGGTGTGCAGCTTGCTTTCGGGCCACAGAGCGAGGAGCTTCTGGAGGGCGTGGACGTTGTTTTGGTCTCGCCTGCCGTTCCTGTCCGTATCCCTATCATCCAGCAGGCAGTCCAGCGGGGGATTCCTGTGATGAGCGAGGTGGAAATGGCATACCGCCTTGCCAAGTCACCGATTTGTGCCGTGACGGGAACTAATGGAAAGACAACGACGGTTACCCTTCTCGGGCTTTTGCTGGAAACGGGCTTTGACAAGGTAGGCGTAGGAGGGAATATCGGGATTCCTTTTTCCGAGCAGGCACTTGAGATTGGTGAAGGCGGTTGCCTTGCGGCTGAGATTTCCAGCTACCAGATGGAGGCGACGAAGGCTTTTCGCCCGCATGTTTCCGCTGTCCTGAACGTGACACCGGATCATATTGTGCGTCATGGCTCGATGGAGGTCTATCAGCAGATGAAGGAACGTATCTTTGCTGAGGAGACGATGGAGGATTTTCTCGTCCTCAACTATGATGATGAGCGTGTGCGTTCCATGAAGGAGAGGGCAAATTGCAGGGTCTGCTATTTCAGCCGCAAGGAGGCTCTGGAAGAAGGGGCATTCCTTGCAGGGGACATGCTGACGATTGCTTGGGAGGGCAAGAGATACCCTCTTTGCACGACAGGGGAGCTTGGCATCAAGGGCAGTCATAATGTGGAGAATGCTCTTGCGGCGGCGATGACGGCATTTTTGGCAGGGGCAGTTCCCGAAAAAATGACGGAGGTCTTGAAGTCCTTCCGTGGTGTGGAGCATCGTATCGAATATGTTTGCGATGTGAATGGTGTGCCGTATTACAATGATTCCAAGGCAACGAATACGGATTCGGCAATCAAGGCATTGGAGACTTTCCCAAAGAACATTATCCTGATTGCCGGCGGGGATGACAAGCTGACGGATCTGGCGGATTTCATGGCATTGGCAAAAGAACGGGCAGATGCACTGATTTTGCTGGGGGATGCGGCAGAGCGTTTCCATGCGGCGGCAGTCAAGGCAGGGATTTCCGAAGGGAATATTTATGAAGTGGGATATTCCATGGAAAAGGCAGTGGAGAAGGCTTATGAGCTTGCGAAAGCACCGCAGGTGGTACTTCTTTCTCCTGCTTGTGCCAGCTTTGACATGTATGATGGCTTCGAGGAGCGCGGCAGGGATTTCAAGCGTATCGCAAGAAGCCTGATCGGGAGGGCGTAGTGTGAGAGTTATTGTGTCAGGCGGAGGCACGGGAGGACATATCTATCCTGCTGTCACGCTGATTCGTGAAATTCAGAGACAGGTTCCGGATGCGGAATTCCTCTATGTGGGAACGAAGCATGGTTTGGAGTCGGATATCATACCCAAGGAAGGGCTTCCCTTCGCTACCGTGGAGCTTCAGGGCTTCGAGCGGCGGATTTCCCTTACCAATATCAAGAGGGCAGGAATTGCTATGGCAGGCGTTGCCAAGGCTATGAGAATCGTAAAGAGATTCCGTCCAGACGTGGCAATCGGGACAGGCGGCTACGTTTGCGGGCCAATCCTGCTGGCGGCAAGCCTCCTGCATGTTCCATCGCTCATACAGGAGCAGAACGTAATGCCGGGCATTACGAACAAGCTGCTTTCCCGCTTTGTGTCCAAGGTGGCAGTAGGCGTGCCGGAGGCGGTCATGCAGTTTCCGTCAAATAAAGTTGTCTATACGGGAAATCCCATCCGTCGGGAGATTATGGAGGCAGACCGTGCAGAGGGGCTTTCCTGCTTTGGTTTCGACCCAAGCAAGCGGACGGTGCTGGTTTCGGGAGGCAGCCGTGGCGCACGGAGCATCAATCAGGCGATGATAGGCATTCTTTCCGAGGCAGTGAAGAATCCTGAGGTGCAGTTCCTGCATGTGACGGGAAAACGTGACTACCGTGACGTGATGAAGGAACTGGAAGCTGCGGGAGTTTCTTTGGAGGAGGCTCCCCATGTGCGGGTAGAGCCGTACCTCTACAATATGCCACAGGCACTGGCGATGTCAGACCTTGCCATTTTTCGGTCGGGGGCTATCGGCATGGCAGAGCTGATGGCACGGGGGATACCGTCCATCCTGATACCGTATCCGTATGCAACGGAAAATCATCAGGAGCATAATGCGAGGGCTGCTGTTGTGGCAGGCGCTGCCCGCATGATTTTGGACAAGGATCTTTCTGCGGAATCCTTGCGGGGGGTTCTGGCAGAGCTTTTGCAGGAGAAGGAAACGCTGGAAAAGATGAAGAAGTGCTGCTTGAATTTGGGGAAACCGAAGGCAGCACAGGAAATTGCGAGTCTTGCCATTCAGTTGGTACGCAAAGGATAGGAGGAGCGGCATTGCTGAAGGATTTGAAAGGAATCAGGAAAATACATTTTGTTGGCATTGGCGGTGCGGGAATGAGTCCGCTTGCCAAGATTCTTGTGGAGCTTGGCTACGAGGTGTCAGGCTCGGATCGGAGCGAGACGCAGATCACGGATCGACTGAAGGAGCTTGGCGCAAAGATTTTTGTCGGTCAGGATGGGGAGAACGTGCGGGGAGCAGACGCAATCGTTGTTTCTACGGCGATTCCCTTTGACAACCCCGAGGTTCTCGCAGCTGGAGCGCTGGGAATCCCGAAGCTGCACCGTTCGGATATCAATGCGGCACTCGTGAATGAGTACAAGGGGATTGCTGTAGCAGGTGCGCACGGCAAGACGACAACGACCTCCATGATAGGCGTAGCCCTGCACCACTTGCAGGTGTCCCCGACAGTCATTGTCGGCGGCGAAGTCGGGGATCTTGGGACGAATGCCATTTTAGGGAAAAGCGATTACTTGGTTTCCGAGGCAGATGAGAGCGATGGCTCGTTCCTCAAGTTGCATCCGCACATTGCAGTCGTGACGAATGTCGAGAACGACCACATGGATCATTACGGCACCATGGACAATATCCGTGCCGCTTTTACGGAGTTCCTTCAGAATGTGGACAAGGAAACGGGTTTTGCCGTGCTTTGTTTTGAGAATGAGAACCTTCGCAATATCGCAAAGAAGATAGATTGCAAATATTATTCCTATGCTATTGAGGAGGAAGCGGATTATCAGGCAGCCAATATCGTGGCAGACGGCCCCAGCACATCTTTTGATGTCATGCATCAGGGAGAGAAGCTTGGCAGTGTCACGCTGAACCTGCCGGGGAGGCACAATGTCCTCAATGCAATGGCGGCTATCGTGACGGGTATTTCCCTTGGCTTGAGCGTGCAGCAGATGGCAGAGGGGCTTGCCCGCTTCCATGGGGCGAAGCGCCGCTTCCAGACGAAGGGGAAGGAAAAGGGCGTTTGGATTGTGGATGATTATGCGCATCATCCAACGGAAATTGCAACGACACTCAAGGCGGCGAAGCAGACCATGCCGAAAAGACTTCTCTGCGTCTTTCAGCCGCATCGCTATTCACGCACCAAGCTTTTGCATCAGGAATTCGGGACGGCATTTGCGCAGGCAGACCTTTTGGTTCTGACGGATATTTATTCGGCGGGGGAGGAACCGATTGAGGGAATCAACGGGAATACGATTCCTTCCGAAGTCAAGGCACAGACGGGACAGGAGGTTGTCTACATAGAGAACCGTGCTGAGATAGCAGAGTACTTGTCCAAGATGGTAAAGCCCGGCGACCTCGTTATGACGATGGGAGCAGGAGATATTTATCGGACAGGCGAGGAGCTTGCAGAGATTTTGAAGCGCTGACAGGGGGATTCGGGAAATGAGCCAAGATAAGATTGTTGTAGTGATGGGTGGACCTTCTACCGAGGCAGAGGTATCTCGCAGATCGGGAGCAGCTATTTTGAAGGCACTGCGCTCCAAGGGCTATCAGGCAGAGGGCATGGAGCTGGAGCCGAGGGATTTTGCAAAAAAAATCCAAGAGAGCGGCTGCAGGATGGTTTTCAACGGCATGCATGGAAAGTTCGGCGAGGACGGGGTCTTGCAGGGAACGCTGGACATGCTGGGGATTCCCTACACGGGTTCCGGCGTGCTGGCTTCCGCTGTAACGATGGACAAGGTGGCTTCCAAGCGGGTGTTTTCAGCAGAAGGAATTCCAACGCCGAGGTACTGCACGTTCCATCGGTCGAAAGGGAATGACAGTGCTGTCCTGCAGGCAGAAAAGGAGTTTTCCTTTCCCATGGTTGTCAAGGCGGCTTCGCAAGGCTCAAGCATTGGAGTTTATATCGCAGGTACGCATGAGGAACTGGCAGAGGCTGTCAAGAATGCCTTTTCGTATGATGTTTCCATTTTGGTAGAGGAATTTATCAACGGAAGGGAACTGACGGTTGCCGTTTGGGGAAATGAGGATCAGGCAGAGGCCTTGCCTGTTATTGAGATTACAACGGTTTCCGGACGTTATGACTACGATTCCAAGTATACGGCAGGTGCTTCCACGCATATCGTTCCGGCACAGCTTTCTGAGAAAACGACAAAGCTGGTGCAGGATATCGCTGTCAGGACGTTCCTTGCCTGCGGATGCAAGGGCGTGGCGCGCGTGGATATTATCATGGATCAGGAGGAGAACCCCTACGTTATGGAGGTAAATTCCGCGCCGGGCATGACGGAGCTTTCGCTCGTGCCGGATGCAGGAAGGGCAGTCGGCTTGGAATTTCCGGATCTTTGCGAGAAGATCTTGGAGATGGCAGGTTTTCCCGTAAATAAATAAAGAAAAGATTTAGAAAGGACGAGGGGATGGAGGAACAAGAGACTAGCAAGCTGAGACCGAAAAGACGCTTTCGGAGAGGTCTGTTGCTTTTGGCAGCCTGCATCGTGCTTCTGGGCATTTTTGTCTATTCGCCTATTTTTACGCTGCAGCAGATATACCTAGAGGGGAACGTGTATCTTACGAGGGATGATATCGTGAGTATCTCGGAGATCCATCAGGGACAGCCCATTTTTTCCCTCCAGACAGATGAAATCAAGAAACGCTTGATGGAAGATCTTCGGATTGAGGAGGCAGTGGTGCGCCGCTCCCTCCCCAACGCCCTTGTCGTGGATATCAAGGAGCGACGCCCCATCGTGACGGTGGGCTGTGATTACGGTTACTTGGATCTTGACAGGAAGGGAAAGGTCATTGACAGCTATCGCACCTTGAAGGCGATGGCGATTCCCATGCTGACGGGGATCCAGATTCGGGGCAAGTATGTCGGGGATGATGTTGTGGAGGAAAACGTGGTGCAGATGCTGGCATTCCTGCAAATGCTCGATGAAAATTCACTGGGGCAGATTTCTGAGATTTCGCTTGCCAATCCGGACAGCATCGTGATGTACACGACAAGTTCCGTGCAGATACGCCTTGGAAAAATGGAACGCATGGAAGAAAAGGCGCGGCTTGCGAAGGATTTTTTGGAAGAAATAAAAACAACGAAGCATGCGATTGAGTTTGTGGACTTTACTTATACGGCACCTTTTATTAAATTGGCGCAGTAGAATGGGAAGCAAGGGATTTTTATGAAGCATATAAAGCAAGGAAGCTGGTCGATTGCCTGTGTCTGCATGGTGCTTGGCTTTATGCTGGCAGTGCAGTTTCGGACAACGGAGGACATGAAGGCATCCATTTCTTATCAACGTGTGGAGGATTTGTCGGAACGGCTGGTTCAGACAGAAAAGGAAAGGGATGCATTAAAAAAGGAATTGGAGGAGACAAAGGCATCCGAGGGAGATTCCGTGGGGAATGACATCCGCATCAGGGCGGGAATCGTTCCCTTGGAGGGACAGGGGATTCTTGTGCGAATGGATGACAGCACCCAAAAGTCCAAGGCGGGCGAGAACCAGAACCTGTATGTCATTCATGATGATGATATCCTGAAGGTAGTCAATGAGCTGCGGGCGGCAGGAGCGGAAGCTATCTCCATCAACGGGCAGAGGCTGCTCGCCACCTCGGAAATTCGCTGTGCCGGCCCGACACTTTCCGTCAACAACGTGCGTTCCTCTGCGCCCTTTGAGATTTCTGCCATCGGGGATGCAAAGAGCTTGGAGAACGCATTGAAAATGCGGGGCGGAGTGATGGAAACCCTGAAGGTGTGGGGAATTCAAATGGATATCAAGATAAGCGATTCGGTTTACATTCCTGCTTACAAGGGAAGCTTGAAGCAGGAATATGCGCATGAGGCAGAGGAAAGGATGGATGCGAGATGATATTGCCGGTTTTTGGTTTGATTGTCGGGCTTGTGCTTGGGTCGGTAGCGCCGGTAGCTATTCCTTTCGCTTATGCAAAGCTTTTCTCTGTCGCTCTTTTGGCAGCCTTGGATTCTGTTTTTGGAGGGCTTCGGGCTGCCGTGGGAGAGAAGTTTGACAATACCGTGTTCATCACGGGATTTTTTACGAACGCGCTTTTGGCAGCTTTTTTGGTCTATGTGGGCGACCGATTGGGAATAGATCTCTATTATGTTGCGCTTTTGGCATTCGGCCTGCGGATTTTCCAGAATCTTGCCATGCTTCGCAGATATATCCTTGAAAAATACTGATTTTTTCTCGTGTTTTGAAAGAAAGCTTTGCAGTTTTAAAATTTTTCTGTTGTCAGCTATGGTATTTACATGAAAAGAATGGTAGAATGGGAATGTATCTATCTGGCATATTTCTGCCAGTGTGTTTTGCATGAAGAATTTTATGAAGAAAATATATGTTCGTGGGGGTTTTGATTGTGTTTGAGTTTGAAGATGAAGCAGTGAAGCATTCTGCCGTGATCAAGGTAGTTGGTGTTGGCGGCGGTGGCAGCAATGCAGTCAACCGTATGATTTCTTTGGGGCTGGAAGGCGTTGAGTTTATCGCAGTGAATACGGATTCCCAAGCTCTTTTGAATTCCATGGCACAGAAGCGCATTCAGATTGGGGAGAAGCTGACACGCGGCCTCGGTGCAGGCGCGCGCCCTGAGATTGGCGAGAAGGCAGCGCAGGAGAGCCACGAGGAAGTCCTTGAGGCTCTGCGTGGGGCAGATATGGTATTTATCACGGCCGGCATGGGCGGCGGTACCGGTACGGGGGCAGCTCCTGTCATTGCTCAATGCGCTCGTGAGGTAGGTGCGCTTACCGTAGGTGTCGTGACGAAGCCCTTTACATTTGAAGGGACACAACGTCGCCGCAAGGCAGAGATGGGCATTGCAAACTTGAAGCAGCATGTAGATACAATCATTACGATTCCAAATGATCGGCTGATGCAGTCGATTGACAAGAATACGCCGATGACGCAGGCATTCAGCATTGCGGATGATGTTTTGCGGCAGGGTGTCAAGGGTATTTCTGACTTGATTGCAAAGCCAGGGTTCATCAATTTGGACTTTGCGGACGTAAAGACCATTATGAGCAATGCAGGTACGGCATTGATGGGAATTGGAGAAGGAACGGGCGAGAATGCTGCGGTTGACGCAGTACGCACGGCAATTGATTCTCCTTTGCTTGAAACGGATATCAAGGGTGCGCACAGGATTCTTATTAACATTGCAGGTTCCGCTGATATGCCAATGATGCAGGTCAACGAGGCTTCCACGATGATAACAGAGAGCGCAGACCCGAATGCTGATATTATTTGGGGTACTTCTGTAGACGATACTATGGGAGATACTGTGACGGTTACGATTGTGGCGACTGGGTTTGAGGATGAAGAGAATCCTGC
The DNA here is from genome assembly GCA_937902665.1 of uncultured Selenomonadaceae bacterium. Classification (GTDB taxonomy): domain Bacteria; phylum Bacillota; class Negativicutes; order Selenomonadales; family Selenomonadaceae; genus CALELM01. The sequence continues at coordinate 24,971 of CALELM010000093.1, read as the reverse complement.
CGTGAATATGCAGAACGGGCCCGTTATCCAGCCACCGCCCTTTGGTGTGGGGAATATTCAGGCACAGAGCTCTTTCTTTGGGAATGCGCAGGTTCCGCAAAGCCCAAAAGGGCAGGGCATGCCGCCAGTACAGCCCATCCAGCAGATGCCGCAACAGGCAGTACCGCAGCCACAGCAGGCAGCACAGGACTTGATCGATATTCCTACATGGATGCGGCGAAATAAGTGATAGGTGATTTGCTGAAATTGTAGTTGACACTATAGTTTCTGGCATGTATAATACATATTGTTGCTAGCGGTTATACGTTAGGCATGGGTAGGTGGCCGAGTGGTTAAAGGCAACAGACTGTAAATCTGTCATCTTCGGATTACGATGGTTCGAATCCATCCCTGCCCACCACTTGAATGTGCAAGCGTCGTGGAAGCGGCGCTTTTTGTTGTTTCAACATATTGCATACCATACTATGACGGGAATGCTGAACGAAATTATTTTTTATCTGCAAAATTGCTCATCAAGGTGAGGAAAATTTTGGAATTTGCCCGATAAAGGATAAATTTTGAGAAATGAAAGCTATATACATGAAGCAACAACTAAAAAAGAATTTATACAAGAAAGAAGCGATACCCTTCCAACCCGATCTGATGATAAAAATCACCTATAGTCGAGAGACATCGCTCCTTGTGAAAAATCATATTAAAATTATGTTTCTGTTAAAATGTATTACTGCGGCATTTCTGCCCTGCAGGTCGGCACTTCTCCGCGGGAGGCGGTATGCTTTCCCTCGAAGAGTGCTTGGCTTACTTTTCGCATCAGTTCATCTTCTTCCTTGGAAGCGGAGTAGATGAGCTGCTTTTCTTTTGGGAGGGTCTCGCCGTCAATTTCGGTGATGGCAAGCTGGAGACGGTTTTGCTTATCCTTGCGGAAGGAATAGCTTTTTCTGGTTTCCAGCCATTCTGTGATCATTTCGATGTTTTGAAAGGATGCCACCTTGTTGTATGCTTTATAGATTTCTATAGCAATCTGTGCGGCACGTTTTTTGTCCTCGCTTTGACCGAGGATGTAGAACTCCGTGCCATGTTCCGTTGTAAGCAGTTCTGTTACGATATAATTCATAGAGATTCACTTTCCTTTTTAGTTTTTGTGCTTATTGTAGCAGAGGAAGCAGGATTGTGACAATGTTTTTCTGGGGAAGTACGGATTCTTTGATGCTTGCAGCTTGGCAGAAAATAAGCTGCTGGTCTGTGTGCAGTTGGATGAATCTGTGCTTCCTCTGTTTTTTGCAAAGAAAAAAGCACCTATCCACATTGACAAGTGCTGAAATTTCTATGGTGACCCAGGAGGGACTCGAACCCCCGACCCTTTGATTCGTAGTCAAATACTCTAATCCAACTGAGCTACTGAGTCATGATATCGACTGCTAACGCAATCAACATAGAGTATGTTATCATGTTTTGTGTTGCTCGTCAAGAGTCTTTGGCGAAAAATGGGCTTGCGAAAATTACGGGAGCAAATGAGGGGGATTTTTCTTTGTAAAATGTACCAAGTTCCTTTATAACGAAGCTAAGATGTCCCCTTCTTCAACAGCTTGCTGTAAGTGGGAGAAGCCAAATTTTAACAAGCGGTGAGCATATCTCCCGCTTCGTTGAAACGCTGTCATATGAAGAAAATGCTTGTTGCATTTTCTTGATTGAGGGCATTATAATGTCTAATGTGTGTGGCAGATGGAGAAAGATTGCGCTGGTGCAATCGAAGGCGGCGGTTTTGCTTGGCAATCATGCCTTGGCAGTCAGTTGCTTCAGGGCAGAAGGGGTGCAGTTTGATGATTAGTGTAACGAAGCTATTGTTTGCAAGAGAATATTTTGGGGATTCCCTGCGCTATACGAAGGATGCGCACCGCATGAGGAATGGTGCGGCGGAGGGAATTGGTCCCGTGGTGGTGTGGAATTCGACAAGGACCTGCAACTTGAAATGCCGGCATTGCTACATGAATTCGGATGCGAGAAAGTACAAGGAGGAGCTTTCCACGGAGGAGGCAAGAAGGTTCATTGACGACTTGGCGGAGTTTCATGTGCCGGTTTTGCTGTTTTCGGGTGGTGAGCCTCTGATTCGCCCGGATTTTTTTGAGCTTGCGGAATATGCGGCAAAAAAGGGAGTCCGCCCAACGCTTTCCACGAATGGGACGCTCATTACCCGTGAGACAGCCCAAAGGATCAAGGATATCGGCGTGGGATATGTCGGCATTTCGCTGGATGGCTTGAAGGAAGTCAACGACAAGTTTCGTGGCGTGGATGGGGCTTATGAAAAGGCGATGCAGGGCATCCAGAACTGCGTTTCGGTTGGGCAGCGCGTGGGCTTGCGCTTTACGATCAACCATCACAATATTCAGGAGCTGGACAAGATTTTTGATTTCATCGAGGCAGAGAAAATCAATCGTGTCTGTTTTTATCATTTGGTGTATTCCGGTCGGGGGAACCAGATGATGGATGAGGATGTGACGGCAGAGGAATCAAGGCATGCGATGGATACGATTATTCGCCGCACGAAGGATTTTGAGGCAAGAGGACTGGGCAAGGAAATTCTGACGGTGGATAATCACTGTGATGGCGTTTATATGTATCTGAAAGCACTGGCAGAGGGCAATGAGAGCGCAGCGGAGCAAATCAAGGAATATATCTCGATGAATGGGGGCAATCGTTCAGGAATTGCTTTTGGGGAGGTTGACCCGATGGGCTATGTGCATCCGGACCAGTTCACGCAGCATATCACGTTCGGCAATGTGCGAGAGAGAAAGTTTGGGGAGATATGGTCGGATACGTCCCATCCCATTATGAAGGGATTGAAGGACAGGCAGCCATTGCTTTCGGGACGTTGCGCAAAGTGCAGGTTTCTTTCCTACTGCAATGGGAATTTCCGTACTAGGGCAGAGGCGAGGACTGGCGATTTTTGGGCATCGGATCCGTCCTGCTATTTGACGGATGAGGAGATTGGCATTGCAGGGGAGGTAAGGGAATGATTGTTTCATGGAATACGACCAATGCTTGCAACATGTATTGCGCTCATTGTTATCGGGATGCGGGCTGCAAGGCAGAAGAGGAGCTTTCCACAGAGGAAGCGAAGCGGCTTTTGGAGCAAATCGCCCGTGCAGGATTCAAGATTATGATTTTTTCGGGCGGCGAACCCTTGATGCGTCCCGATATTCTGGACCTTGTGAAATATGCGGCGGATTTGCATTTGATTCCTGTGTTTGGCACGAATGGGACTCTGATTACGAAGGAGATGGCAAAGAGTCTCAAGCAGGCTGGCGCAAAGGGCATGGGGATTTCCTTGGATTCTTTGGATCAGAAAAAGCATGATGCGTTTCGGCGGTTTTCGGGTGCATGGGAAGGTGCAGTCAATGGCATGAGGAATTGCCGTGAGGTAGGTCTGCCGTTCCAGATTCATACGACGGTGATGGACTGGAATCAATCGGAGCTGGAAGCTATGACGGATTTTGCTGTGGAAATTGGGGCGAAGGCACATCATTTCTTTTTTTTGGTGCCAACGGGAAGGGCGGCTTCCATTGAGGAGGAATCCCTGCGGGCTGAGGCATACGAGGATGTGCTGACACGTATCATGAAAAAGCAGCAGGAGGTTTCCATTGAGCTGAAACCGACCTGCGCACCGCAGTTCCTTCGGATCGCGGATCAGCTTGGCTATTCGTCAAGGTTTCGCAGGGGATGCCTTGCTGGGCTTTCCTATTGCATTATCAGTCCCAAGGGCAAGGTTCAGCCGTGTGCCTATCTCCATATGGAGCTTGGGGATGTGCGAAAGACTCCGTTCGATGAGATTTGGAAAACGAGCGAGGTACTGGAAAAGCTTCGCAGCTTGGAATATAGCGGTGGCTGCGGAAGATGCCGTTACAAGAACACCTGCGGCGGCTGCCGGGCAAGGGCGGCGTTGTACCATGAGGGCGATTACATGGCAGAAGAGCCGTGGTGCCTTTATCGAGGAAAAAGCAACGTATAATAAAAGGAGAGGATTTCATGGTAAAGCTGATTTTGTCGGATATGGACGGGACCTTGGTAGATGATGAGGGAAGGCTTCCCACGGATTTTGATGAGGTCATGGAACAGCTGAAGGAACGTGGCGTTTTGTTTGCGCCGGCTTCCGGAAGGCAGTATTTTTCTCTCTTGAAAACCTTTGAGAAGTATGCGGACGATTTTGTTTTTCTTGCAGAAAACGGAACGGTTGTCATGTATCAGGGGAAAGAGCTTTTTTCTATGCCGATGGACAAGGAAAAGGCTTTTGAGGTACTGGATGCTGCCCAAGCGGATTTTCCTGTGTTTTGCGGCAAGCATGGGGCGTATGTCCTGCGTTCCCATGCACGTCCGGAATTTGTTGATGAGCTTATGAAGTACTATACCTCCTACACGCTAGTCGATGATTTTCGAGAGATTGTGGACGATGTTCCGGTGAAGGTTGCACTGTATGACTACAATGGACGGGCGAAGGAGAATATTTTGCCCTCGGTACAGCAGTTCGATGGACCGCTGCAGGTAGTACGTTCCAGTGATTGGTGGATCGATGTAATGTCGGTCGGCGTGAGCAAGGGCGTTGCCGTGCAGGCGGTGCAGAAGCTATGGAAGCTTTCACCGGAGGAATGTGCGGCATTTGGCGATTATATGAACGATGCAGAGATGATGGATGCGGTTTACTATAGCTATGCTATGGAAAATGCGCATCCGAAAATCAAGGAGCGCGCTCGTTTTAGTACGAAAAGCAATGCGGAGGCAGGCGTTCTTTGGGGGATTCGGGAGCTGATGGAAAAAGGCTTGTGCTGAAAAATTCGGGGAAAAGCCTGTGGCATTTGCCTGTATGGCAGGTGCCGCAGTTTTTGTGAATGGGAGGATGTACGATGAAGATAGATTATCACATGCATTTTGAGTATGGCTCGTATGACGAGGAATGGGGGCAGGGGTTCTTTGATGCGGCGGAAAAGCGGGGGGTAGAGGAGATTGGCATTTCGGAACATTCTCATACCTTTCCGGAGTTCAAGGAGCTTTACTACGAGGATCTTGTCTTGGATGATTCCTTCATTGGTAGGTTTCAGCAGGGGTGGCTGAAGAAGAACAAGTTCAAGTATACGTTGGATGAGTATGCCGCATTTATGGAAAAATTAAAAAAGAATCATGCCGTAAAGATGGGGATTGAGGTGTGCAATTTCCAGAACCAAGAAAAGGTAAAGGAAATTTTGGCAGGATATGACTTTGATTATGTCATTGGCTCGGTACACTTCCTGCATGGCTGGGCGTATGATTCTTCGGAGATCAAGGCAGAATGGGAACAGCATAGCTTGGAAGAAATCTACCAGTGGTACACGGAGGAAGTAGAGCATCTCTGCGGCAGCGGGCTGTATGACGTGCTGGGACATCCGTTCAACATAAGGCTGTTTCGGTATCTTCCGGACTTTGATGTGACTCCGTACTTGGAACGTGTTGCAAAGGCAATGGCAAAGGCACAGATGGCAGTTGATATCAATACGGGAACGTATTACCGTTATCCTATCAAGGAGATATCTCCCTATCCTGATTTTATGCGCATGGCGGCAAAGTACGACCTGCCGATTATCACGTCCTCGGATGCGCACAAGCCGGAGGATTGCGGGAGCTACAATGATGAAGCAGTGGCGTATGCAAGGGAGTTCGGCTATACGGAAGTGGTTCGTTTTTCACATAGGAAAAAGAGCAGTACTGTGTTGGGAGCATAGGGAGAAAATGCCTATTTACTGAAAATTTTCTGATAAAAGAAACTGTCATATTTTTCATAAATATAACAGTTGACAGTCCTTTCTTTTTGTGGTTTAATAACTTGCATAGGACTGAAAGGTCTTTATATCATATGACGTTATGCATGTTTAAGCTGGGAAACATTTCCTACGATATATTGCTGAGAGCAGAATTTCTTTTCACTTTGTGGAAGCTGTGGATGGCAACCATCATAAGATTAAAGAAGAGAGAGGGCAATTATCATGAAGGTACGTATTTATTCTCAGTGGATGGAAGATGTTTATGTTCCCGTGCGGGTAAAGCAGTTTACTAAGGCTGCAAGGCTGATGGGAAAGTCCAGCTTCGCTGCGCATGTTGATGTGACGGGCATGGCTAAGTCTTCGGAGCGTCAGGCTGTGGCAGATTGGTTGGAATATCAGGACAGGGCAGTTGTGACGGCGGCAGGCATTGCATAATGGATGTATACAAAAAAGGAAGCGCTTGCGCTTCCTTTTTTGTATTTGACGGGGCATATCTTTTTGACATAATATTTTAAGTGGATATGCAAAATGAAATATCGAAGGGAGATGTCTTATGGGTATGGATCCGGCGATTATTACATTGCTTGTCATGGGGATTGTTGCCGTTCTTATGGCAACGGAGATCATTCCTTTGGCGGTTACTGCGATGTGTGCCGCTGTATCGCTTTGCTTGCTGGGCGTTTTGACACCAGCGCAGGCTTTTGCGGGACTTTCCAATTCTACGGTCGTGCTTTTTGCAGGAATGTTTGTCGTGGGAGAGGCGATGTTTGCAACGGGGCTGGCTCACAAGATTGCTGTGACTGTCGTGCATGCGGTGGGAACAGGAGAACGCAGGCTGATGTCTGCCATCATGGCGCTTACGGTCGTGAAGTCGGCTACGGCTTCCAATACGGCGACAGTTGCCTGCCTGATGCCAGTGGTCAATCAAATCTGCTCGACTGCGAAGATTCCTGTTTCGCCGCAGCTGATGGCACTGGCGATAGCCGCTAACGTGGGCGGCACGATAACGCTGATTGGTACGCCTCCAAATGTCATGATGAGTGCGGCACTCGATACGGCAGGCTATACGCCATTTAGTTTTTTTGAGTTTGCGCTGATTGGCGTACCGCTGTCCTTGGTCGGTATTTTGTACATGGTGCTGATAGGACGGAGGCTTTGCCCGCAGAATTTTTCAAAGGTAAAGAAAGATGAGTTTGCAAAAGAGACCTCATACAGCGGAAAGAAAATGCTGATTTGCGCAACAATCATCATTGCCGTGGTCATCGGCATGCTGTATGAAAAGGAACTGGGGATTCCTCTGCATGTGATATCGGTTATCGGTGCGCTTGCCTGTGTCCTGACAGGCTGCCTTTCCGAAGAGGAGGCATATCGAGGCATTGACTGGGTGACGATTTTCTTGTTTGCCGGCATGCTTCCCGTGGCATCTGCAATGGAGATGACGGGGGCAGGGCGGATGATTGCCAATGCGGTGATGGATTTGGCAGGCAGCTCGCCATCTCCGTACCTGCTGACCTTTTTGATGTTCCTGATCAGCTGTGGACTGACGCAGTTCATGTCGAACACGGCAGCTGCGGCACTTTTGGCCCCGATTGGGATTTCTATTTCCAGTGCGATAGGGGTGTCTCCGTATCCTGTCTTGATGAGCATTGGCATTGCGGCCTCCTGTGCCTTTACGACACCGATGGCAACTCCGCCGAATACCTTGGTCATGGCACCAGGGCAGTTGAAGTTCATGGATTATGTAAAAGTGGGGCTTCCCTTGGCAGTTCTTTCCATGCTTCTGTGCGTGGTGCTGATTCCGATTTTTTGGCCTTTCTATCCTTAATGCGAAGATTTCTTGAAATCAGTTTGAATTCTGGTAACGGATGTAAATGCAGGGGGTGGAGTGATGGAGAAAAATCATCAAAAGCTTTGGGTTGTTGCGGTATGCCTGATTTCCTTGGTATTGTTCAGCGCAGATATTTATTTTGACTGCCAGAGAATGTCTTTTGCGGAATACAATGAAGGGCAATGGCAGGAAAAGTGTGTTTTGCTGGATACTTTGATTGGTCACCTTGACCAGCATGATAGATTGCTTAATGAGTTGAAGGATACAGGGGAGGAAAGGAAAGCGGAGTTGGAGCAGCAACTGATTTCCTCGGAAAAGACAGTGGCAGAGGATATAGAAAACCTTCGTGCTTTGGTCGAAAGGAATTACTACAGTGAGGAGGAGCAGGAATTACGGCAAACGGAATGGGATGAGACAGAGCGATGGGATGCCATGTGGAAGGAAACGGCAAGGCTGTCACGCAGGGTGAGAAGGCTTTGCTTGAACTTTAGGGATGGCGCACTGCACTCGGCTGAGTCCATGGCAGATTATCAAAATGCAATGAGGATCTTGCAGGAGGACGTGCGGATGTCGGCAAGGCAAAGCAGGGAAAGCGTGGTGCTGGAGAATGCCCGAAGCGAGGAACTCCATGCTTCCATTTTCAAGGCAGGAACTGTTTATATTATTGTCATGGCAGTGGGCTATGCTGTTTGGCGAACGAGGTGAACAACGGGCTGCCGGCAGAAAGCTTGCATTTTGGAGGAGCTTCGCTTCCATGGCAGGGAAGCATAAGTGCTTGCAATGAAAAATCATATCTGCTATAATTCAAAGGTATACTGCAAAATGAATATTTTCTATATGTGATTTGCATAGATAGTGAGACTGAAGTTTTAGGAGGGACTGCGATGAAAACGGACATCACCATTAAGTCGGCAAGGTGCAAGGGCTGTGGAATCTGCGCAGCATTTTGCCCCAAGAAGGTGCTGGCCTTGGATGATTTGGGAAAGATTCAAGTCGTTGACAAAGAGGCATGTATTGGTTGCGGGCAGTGCGAGCTGCGTTGTCCGGATTATGCGATTTTCGTTGACAAGAAGGAGGCGGCACAATGAGCAAGGCAAGGTTGATGCAGGGGAATGAGGCTTGCGCAGAAGGTGCAATTGCCGCTGGCGTGCGTTTTTTTGCAGGATATCCGATTACGCCGTCCACAGAGATCGCGGAAATGATGGCAAAGCTTCTGCCAAAATGCGGAGGCAAGTTCGTGCAGATGGAGGACGAGATCGCAAGCATGGGAGCAATCCTTGGCGCATCGCTTGCGGGCAAGAAGGTTATGGATGCTACGTCAGGCCCCGGCTTTTCTTTGAAGCAGGAGCTGATTGGTTATGCTGCCGTGGCAGAGATTCCCTGCGTACTGGTCAATGTACAGCGGGTTGGTCCGTCTACGGGACAGCCGACAGCACCTTCGCAGGGCGATGTCATGCAGACGCGCTGGGGGACGCACGGCGATCATCCGATGATTGCGCTTGCGCCGTGGAGCGTTCGGGAGACCTATGATGCAACGGTTATGGCAGTTAATTATGCGGAGCGTTTCCGCACGCCGGTCATTTTGCTGATGGACGAGATCATCGGTCATTTGCGGGAGAAGGTGGAGCTGCCGGAGACGGTTGAAGTTTATGGGCGCCGTCAGCCGAAAAAGACGTTGGCGGAGGGCTACAAGGCATTTGAGCCGGATGAGGATCTGGTCCCAAATGTTGCTGACTTTGGCACGGGACACCGTATTCATGTGACGGGCTTGATTCATGACGACACGGGCTTTCCTGTGGGAAGTCCTGAGGTTACGGAGAAAAGTATCCGCCGTCTGCATGAGAAAATCTCGTGCGTGGGCGAGGAAATCATTCATACGGAAGAATATTTCATGGAAGATGCAGAATATGCGGTTGTGGCATTTGGCGGTACGGCCCGCACGGCTTATGAGGCAGTGCAGAATGCTCGCAGGAAGGGGCAGAAGGTTGGGCTTCTGCGTCTTATGACGATTTGGCCTTTTGCAGATAAGGCGATTGAGCGGCTGGCTGCGAAGGTCAAGGGAATTCTCGTTGCAGAGCTGAATTATGGGCAGGTCGTGCATGAGGTACGCCGTGCAGCAAACGGCAACTGCAAGGTCGAGCTTTGCGGCAAGTACAATATGAAGGCGTTTGAGCCTGAGGAAATAGAAGCTTCGTTGGACAAGCTTTGCGCGGGAGGGAATGCATGATGGAAAGAAGCTATGAGAAATATTTTCGCCAGAATCGCCTGCCGCATATTTGGTGTCCGGGGTGCGGCAACGGTATTGCAATGAAGGCAATGGTGCAGGCAATCGAGAAGAAGGGGCTTTCACAGGACAATACGGTTATCGTTTCCGGTATCGGCTGCTCGTCCCGTGCTTCCGGCTATATGGATTTTGATACGATTCATACGGCGCATGGCCGTGCTATCCCGTTTGCAACGGGTATCAAGCTGGCAAATCCAGATCTCAATGTTGTTGTCATTACGGGGGATGGCGACTGCACGGCAATCGGAGGAAATCATTTCATACATGGCTGTCGCCGCAATGTGGACTTGACGGTCGTGCTGTTCAACAATAATATTTACGGCATGACGGGCGGACAGGCTTCGCCGATGACACCTACGGGGAAGAAGGCAACGACAGCACCGTATGGTTCGATTGACCGTCCGTTTGATGCCTGCAATCTGGCACAGGCGGCAGGGGCTACTTATGTGGCTCGTTCCACGGCATTCCATGTACAGCATTTGACAGACATGATTGCCAATGGCTTGGACAACAAGGGCTTCTCCTTCATCGAGGCATTGGTGCAGTGCCCAACGTCCTATGGGCGCAAGAACAAGCTGGGCGGTGCGGCTGAGATGATGATGTGGATGCGCGATCATGCCGTGATGAAGGCGGCATGGGACAAGCTGCCGGAGGAAAAGAAGGGCGAGGAGAAGTTCCCAATCGGTCTTTTTTATCAGGCAGAGGCAGTGGATTATGATGTGGCTTATGACAAGGTCATCGAGATAGCAGGGGGTGCGTCCAAATGAGAAAACAGCTGAGACTTTCGGGCTCTGGCGGACAGGGCGTTATCACTGCGGCAATTATTTTTGCTGAGGCGGCAGTCGCAGAGGGCAAGGAGGCAGTGCAGTCGCAGTCCTATGGACCGGAGGCACGAGGTGGTGCGTCCAAGTCCGAGGTTATCATTGATGATGCTCCTATCTATCATCCGCATGTGCAGGTTCCTGATTTGGTTCTTGCCATGACGCAGAAGGCTGCGGACAAATACTATGGCGATCTTAATCCGGATGGGCTTTTGGTGCTGGATACGGATCTTGTTCCGGAGGTTCCAGATTTCCCGCATGTCATTCGCATTCCTATTACGAAGCTTGCAATCGAGCAGGTTGGCAAGGCGCTCTTTGCTAATATCGTTGCTCTTGGCGCATTGGTTCGCCTGACGGGAATCGTTAGCTTTGAGACAATCCAGAAGTCTGTTGCTTCGCGCGTGCCGGCACATACCGTAGAGCAGAACATGAAGGCTTTGCAGATTGGCTGGGATGCTGCAGAGCAGGCTTGAAGTGAGATAACAGGAAGCAGTTCCCCCGCTCCTCAGCGGGGGAACTGCTTGTTTTAGGATTCCTTGCAAATAAATTTCGTGCTAACCTCTTTTCTTTTTGCAGGGAAGCGTGTAAAATAATCATGGCTTAGTATAAAGGGCGATAAAAGGAGCGATTTTCATGGCAGTAAGAGGAAAGAAACCGGCAGAGGCAGGGGAGCAGACGGGCGTGGAGTCCAATGTAAAGGCAATTAAGTTTCAGGAATTTTTGATGGACAATGACATCAAGGCATTTTCGGCAGAGTCCTTGGAAGATGAGAACAATACGGTAATCTTCCGTTCCCGCATTGAGGTTCACGGGCAGATGCTCCCTATGGCAGTATTGATCGATATGAGCGTATTCACGATGATTCGCACGCAAATCGTGGCAGGTGTTGCACCGGAAAAGCGTTCTCGCATTACGGAATTCCTCAATGAGCAGAATGCGAAGTACAAGATTTTCAAGTATTATGTGCGTGAGGACGGCATTATCTATTTGGATGTTTGCCTGCCGTTCGTGGATGAGACTTTTGACGGAAAGATGATTCAGCTGATGCTTTCAATTCTTGTCCAGCACTTGCAGGAAGGCTATGAGGAATTGATGGCGAAGGTCTGGGCAAAATGATTTTTGCAGAAGGACTTTCTTAAAAAGGCATTTTAAATAAAAGTGGCAAACATGTCCCGTTTGGGGCAGTTTGCCACTTTTTGTTTGGGTATTTCTTTTGCTTTTAGTGAAACAGCAGCATGATGATGCCGCCGATGGCTGACATGGCAACAATGCAGAATTTCAGGACAGGAAGCGGTGCGAGGTGCGTTCCTTTGGCACCGAACCATGCGCCAATCATAAGACCAAGGAGCGTTTGGGCAAAAATGGTTAGATCCAGCCGCCCGTTCAGGAGATAGCCAATGCCTCCTGCGGCAGAAATGGGGGAAATGATCATCATGCAGGTGCCGACGGATTTCAGGAGGGAAACGCCGAAAATCATCATGAGCGACAGCTGGATGAAGGCGGCAGCGCCGATGCCGAAGGCGGATGAGAGAAAGCCGTTGATGATGCCTGCAAGAATCCCGTAGCCATAAAGCCGTCCTCCTGCCAAAAGCTCTGTGCGGACAGGAAAATGCTGGGAAATCCATGCGCTGTGATAGACCTTGGCATACAGGATCACGGCACTTGCGAGCATCATGACAGCAGTCATCGTGCTTAGGGTATCGGATGAGAAACGATTAGATACAGCGGCACCTGCGAAGGCACCGATGATTCCACCTCCGCCGATTACTGCCCCTGTTTTTACTTCCACTTCCTTCTCACGGAAATGACTGACAGCTCCGGATATGGTGGTGAAAATCATGGAGGCAAGGGCTACGCCGACTGCCGTGTGGATTGGTACATGAAAACCGACGGTGAGGAGAGCGATAGTAACTCCGGCACCGCCAGCCCCAACGAAGCCTATCAGCCCGCCGAGCAAAAGCATGGAAAAAAAGAGCATGGAAACATCCTTTCTGAAAGCAACAAGCTATCCTGTATGCATGGGAGTAACGAAGCTAAAGATGTCCCCTTCTTCAACAGCTTGCTGTAAGTGAGGGAAACTAAATTTTAACAAGCGGTGAGTAAACTTTCGCTTCGTTGAAACGCGAATTGGAGGGAAAATGCTTATGGCATTTTCTTGAACAATGGCGTTATAAAAGAGAAACAAAAAACCGGAATCCTGCGATTCCGGAAATTTTCTTTGGTGACGCCTATGGGATTCGAACCCATGAACCCGCCGTGAGAGGGCGGTGTCTTAACCACTTGACGAAGGCGCCACATATTTAAATTTTGTAATCAACGAATAATATTATATTACAGTTGCAATCAGAATGCAAGTAATTTTTTTGCGTGGCAGGAATAAGGCAGGCGGCACTAAAAGGATTGCCAGAAGTTGCCGCTCAATACGTCCACGCAGGAAATTTTTCCGTTTTTCATGAAGCTTCCCGTATCGCATAAAATGATATTCTTTTGGAAAATGGGCGTGTTTCTTTGTGCTATGATTGCCTGTGTCGGCGTATGCCCGACAACGATGGTGACATCGCCCTTGTAGTTATCATAGAATTCTGAGCGAATCCAATGAAGATCGATAAGCTCTTGCTTGTCAAAGGGTGCTTCCGGATTTATTCCGGCATGGGCAAAGAAAAAATTGTCTTTTTGGTAATATGGACGCAGATTGTGCAGGAAGGAAAGAAGTTCCTCATATTTTTGAGGGTTTTCTTTCTTTTCTCTTGCAATTTGCGCAGCACCGAAAGAACCCTCAAAGGAAATAAGCCCGTTATCAAAGTTCTCTAAGAGATTGCTTTTCAACAAATCGTCCATGCACATTTCCTCGTGATTGCCGGAGAGTGCCACTACGTTTTCGGGATACTTCAGGCAGAGATCGCGCACCAGCTGCAAGCAAGCCACGGAATCCGGCCCTCGATCAATGTAATCCCCAAGGAAAATCATGAAATCTTTTTTTTCATCAAATTGAACGGAATCCAGTAGAGAAACCAATTTGTCGTACATTCCGTGAATGTCGCCTACCGCAAGCAATCGTTCCAAGCAAATTCCTCCTGCCAATCAAGTGTTTGATTTGTTTGATTGTTTGTTCATTTTATGTACAGATTCGCTAAAAGATTCAAAAATCCTCTTTTTTGTTAAAAAATCACGAAATTTTTGCTGTATACAGAAGAAGGATAAATATAGACAACACATACGGCAGTCTGGCATTTTGTTGACGATATTCTTTCGGCTAACTATAATGAAACTAAAGATGCCCCCTTCTTTCACAGCTTGCTGTAAGTGGGGGATGCCAAAGTTTAATCTCAGGGAAAATGCAAGATGCCAAAGTTTTCCGGATGAGTGGCAGTTTTGCGGTACGGTAATGTCACAATACAAGCAAATTGGGAATGCTGTGCCGGTCAATCTTGCGTATGAGGTTGCTGTAAAAATCAGGGAGGCACTGGAGAGATAAGGATGGATTGGAAATTATCATTTACCTTAGGTGTAATTTTCACCATAACCTTTGAAAGGAAGTGACTAAAAATGCACGGGAAAACTATGGAAGTGTTTTGGTTTGACGGCACAGGCGATGGTATAGTTACGGCGGAATTGTCAAACTGGAACGGTGAAGCCATAAAAATTCCTCGAAAGGATATGGACACTTGCACCAAAGAATTTAAGGAAATCACAGGTGCTGGTGTGTATTTTCTGCTTTGTGAAAAAGAAAACTCTAACGGAGACTCTGTTTACATTGGCGAAACAGAAAATATATTGAATCGCTTAACTCAGCATATTCAGGAATACAACGCAGGGAAGGAGAAGTTTTACTGGCACACTGCTATCGCTTTTCTGGGTAAAGACTTAAACAAAGCAAATATTCGTTTTATCGAAAATAATTTGGTCGAGACAGCCAAGGGGCTTGGGGTTGATGTTCTTACTAAAAACACATATAAGGACACTGTATTAAAGAAATCCCAGAAAGCCGCCGCTCTCGAATTCATCGACAATATTAAAATCCTATTACATGCTTTGGGATATACCATGCTCAAAGAAAAATCGAAAGAGACATCAGAAACGCTGATTTTGCATTGTATTGGCAAAACATTTAATGCTGCTGGATATGTAAGCACCAATGGTTTCACTGTAATGAAAGGTTCCCAAGTATCCAATCATGTAGTTGATAGCTTTGAAAAGCATGTGAAATTCTATGCAGTTTTAAGGCAACAGTTAGAAGATGACGGCACTATTGTGGATAGAATTTTTCAAACAAATTATGAATTCAAATCTCCTTCGGCGGCAGCGAGTGTTGTTTGTGGACATGGATCAAATGGGCTAATAGCTTGGAAAACAGAAGATGGTACGAAGCTGAAGGATTTGTAAAAGATGGGCGAGCCTGATGGGAATCTGGCAATGGCTATGGCAATCTATCTGCTTGGGTTTAGTACATATAGCGGATTTGCGAATAAGGCATCCTTTGTTGTCGGGAGAACCGAGCAGGACAAGATGCTGAAAAAGATATATGAGTATGCTAGGATAAGTAGAAATCAATAATATGAACATGCGGTGGGCTTGGTGCAAAAAGCAAAGAAAAAAGCTTTGGAAAAGGGGGGCTTGTTTTGAGATTTTTGCATTTGGGTGATTTGCATATCGGCAAGTCTGTCAATGAAATCGACTTGCTGGAAGATCAGAAAGTGATGCTTCAAAAGGTGCTGGATTTGGTGACGGAAAGGGAAATCCATGCGGTCTTGCTTGCCGGCGATATTTACGATCGAGCTGTTCCCAGTGAGGCGGCAGTGCGGGTGTTGGATGATTTTCTGACTGCCTTGGCAGAGCGTGAAGTAAAGGTACTTGCTGTCAGCGGAAACCATGATTCGGACGAGCGCCTGCATTTTTTGAGCGGGATTCTTTCGGCACATGGGATTTACATGCAGGGGTGCTACCGTGGCGGTGGATGCCCGTGCGTTTCCTTGGAGGATGCGTATGGGACGGTGAATTTTTATTTGCTTCCCTATATCAAGGGCGCGCAGGTACGCAGTTTTTTTCCGGAGGAGGAAATCAGGAATTACGAGGATGCGGTTCGTGTCGTGCTGTCGCATACGGAAATCAAAAAGGGAGAGCGCAATGTCATACTATCCCACCAGTTCGTTACCTGCGGGGGAAACCTGCCGGAACTTGGCGGTTCTGAAATGCCAGCGGTGTCTCTTGGGACGATTGACAATATTTCTGCGTCTGTGTATGACGATTTTGATTATGTGGCACTGGGGCATATTCACAAGTCGCAGGCAATGGGGCGGGATACGGTACGCTACAGTGGCTCTCTTTTGAAATATTCCTTGCGTGAATGGAATCAAAAAAAGGAATTTCCCATCGTGGAAATGAAGGAGAAGGGAAATCTTTCGATGGAATTTGCTGTCCTGCCGCCTCCGCATGAAATGCGTCATGTGAAGGGAACGTATGCGGAGCTGATGCAGGGAGAGCCGTCTGAGGATTATATGTACATTACCTTGACGGATGAGGATATCATCAAGGATGCCATGCAGCTGATGCGGCAGATTTATCCGAATGCCATGAAATTGGATTATGATAATTCGCACACGAGAGGACTTTCGGAAGAACTGGAGGATGGCGGTGATTGCCGAAGCTTTGAGGAGATCATGCGGGATTTCTACCGTGCGGTAATCGGTGGAGAACCGACAGGCGAAGAATGGGAAATCTTGAACGAGGCGGCGAGAAAGGCTGGGGTGATGGGATGAAACCGATGCACCTTGTGATGACGGCATTCGGCCCGTATGCCAAAAGGACAGAAATCGATTTTCAAAGGCTTGGAATGGATGGGATGTTTCTGATTACGGGAAAGACAGGGGCTGGCAAGACCATGATTTTCGATGCCATCACTTATGCGCTCTATGGAGAAACGACAGGCGGGGACCGTGACGGGAAATCCTTGGAAAGCGATGGGGCAGAGACTGGGAGCAAGACCTGCGTGGAGCTGGCGTTTGAGCATCGGGGAGAAATTTATACAGTGGTTCGGTGGACAAGCAAAAAGGCAAAAATCGGCGGGCGCATGGTCAATGCAAGCTTTTCGCATGGGGATACCGTGATTCCCGGTGCAAAGGAAACGACTGCTGCTGTTACGGATCTTTTGCGTATGGACTACAAGCAGTTCAAGATGATTTCCATGATAGCGCAGGGAGAGTTCAAGGAACTTTTGACTTCCAGTTCCGAGGAACGCAAGCGGATTTTCCGCAAGCTTTTTCATACGGATAACTATAATAAGATGACGGAAATCCTGAAGGAAAAGAACAGGGAATGTGAAGGGGAGCTGAGGCAGACAGAGCATGACATGTATGTACAGTTCCAAATGACGGCATGCGGCGAGGATAGCCCCAAAAAAAATATTTTGAAAGAGAGAAAAGGAATCGCGGAAAAAGCGCTGAATGAGGTGCAGGCAAGGGAGATTCTGGCACTTTTGGAGGAAATTGAGGCAGAGGACAAGGAAAGCCTGCAAGTCACGGAGGAGCAGATAAGGAAAGAGGAGCAACTTTTGGATAAAGCCAAGAGCTCATTGCTTGCGGCAGAGAAGACCAATCTGGAGATTCGCAAAAGGGAAGAAGCTGATGCGCTCGTCGAAAGGCTTTTGGAAAAGAAGCCCGTCATGGAGGAGAGGAAGCTGCGTTTAGCGAAGGAAACGGCGGCATTTTACAAGCTGAAGCCTGTGCATGAGGAACTGCAGAAATCCCGCAGAGATTGGCAGGAAAGGGCAGAAGGTCTCCAAAAGGCAAGGGAAGGACAAAGGACTGCCGAGTTGGCATGGCAGGAAGCGGAAAGGCAAAAGGTGCAGGCAGAAAAAGAGAAGCCTGACTTGGAGGAACTCAGAAAACAGATTCATGCTATGGAGGAAAAGGAAAGCAGGTATAAGGAGCAGGATGCCTTGGCAAAGACCATAACCAGCCTGCAAGCAGAGAAGGAAACTTTGGAGAAAAGCTTAAAGGCAGTAAGAACGGGCATTTCAGAAAAGCAAGTACAGCTTCAAAACAAGGAAGCCGAGGAAAAACTGCTTGCAGATGCACCTGCTCGTCATGAGGCTTGGAATTCCAGATTGGAGGGAATCCGCAAGGCATACGGAACCGGCGAGAAAATCTTGAAGGAGCAAAAGGGGCTTTCCGATTTGCAGGAACAGCTTCATGCCGCACAGGAGAGCTTTCGCAAAAGGGAGGAGAGCTACGAGAAGGCAAGAAACGACCATAAGAGGCTTAGGAAACTTTTGGAATACAACAGCGCAGGACTGCTGGCAGAAGACTTGCAAGAGAATGTCCCGTGTCCTGTCTGCGGCTCTTTGCACCATCCGCACCCAGCCAAGCGGACGGAGGAAAGCTGCACGGAAGCCGAGGTCAAGCGTGCCGAGGAGTTTGCTTTGCAGAAAGGGAAGGAACGAGAGGCGGCAGTGAAACAGGCAGAAGGCTTTTGTGCAAGGCATGCGGAGCGGACACAGGCAGTTTTAGGGGACATGCAGCGCCATTTTGCCATGCTTGAGGAGGAATGGGGGCTTTCCTGCGGGAAGCAGGAGACGCCTTCCTTGGAAGAAGGCTTTGCAAAGCTGGAAGCCGTTCAGAAGGAAATGCTTCTGCTGGGAAAAGACGCAAGGAAAACGGCAGATGAGCTTGATGGAAAGGTCAAGCGGCTCGGAATTTTGCAGAGGGAAATGACAGACCTTCGCAGGGAAAGGGAGGTAAACCAAAGGGAGCAGGAACTGCTTCAAAAGAAACAGTTGGAGATTACGAAGGAGCTTTCTGCCGCAGAGGGAAGGCGTAGCCAACTTGGAACGCTGGAATTTCATAGCTTGGCAGAGGCATTGGAACACAGATCCGCACTGACAGCGAAGCTGGAGGGCATAGAAAAAAGAATACAGATGGCGGAAAGTGCTTTTGCGGAGGCAGACAAGCGACTGGCAAAAAATGCAAAGGCAGAGGAGCTTTCGGAAAAGGCAGAGCAGGAAGCAAAGGAGGCTTGCAGGGAGGCACAGGAAAAATGGAAACAGGCATTGAAAGAGCAAGACTTCCGAGAGGAAGGGGAGTATCTGTCCTGCCTTGTGAGTGAACAGGAGCTGTCCGAGAAACAGGAATCCTTGAAGGATTACGAAAAGAAATGGACGGAAGCCCATGTTCGCCAACAGGACGCACGAGAAGCGGCGAAAGGAAAGACACGGACGGATACGAATGTCTTGCAGAAGGAGATCGAGGACAGAACCGCAAGCCTAAAGGGAAAAAGGAGTATCAGCACAGGCTTGCAGGGACGAAGGGCAGTCAACCAAGGTGTTATCAAGGAAATGAATCGCCTTTCTAAAAAAGCAGAAAAGGAACGTGTGCTTGCCGGAAGGACAAAACAACTGTATGAGATGCTGAGCGGACAGGTGGCGACCCGAAAAGGGATAGGCACTTTGGAGGAATATGTGCAGGGGCATGGGTTTGACCAAATCCTTCGTGCCGCAAACAAGCGTCTGGCGATTATGTCGGAGGGCGTGTATGAGCTGTACCGCCACAGGAGCGAGAGCGGTGGGAATAAAAGCGAAGCACTTTCGATTGACGTGCATGACACTATCAAGGACACTTATCGTTCGGCAAAAACCCTGTCGGGAGGAGAAACCTTCAAGGCTTCCCTGTCACTTGCCCTTGGGCTTTCCGATACCATCAGCTCCATGAACGGCGGGATTCAAGTAGATACGCTTTTCGTGGACGAAGGCTTTGGGACACTTGACGACACTTCCCTTTCCGAAGCCCTTGAAGTTCTGGCGGGACTGTCCTCCTGCCAGCGCATGATAGGGATCATCAGTCATCGGGAGGAACTGAAGGCATGCATTCCGAGGAAACTGAACGTCATGAAAAACAGGGAAGGAAGCAGCGTGACGATTGACCTTGGGATTTGAGGCAAGCAGGGAGCCTGCCTATGGATTTTGGTTTACATTTTCTTGGGTTTTTGTTAGGATAGAGAATAGAAAAGGGGGGATTGGCATGAGCATTTCAGGAGTTTCGTTTTCAGGTGCAGGCTATGCGTACTCGATGCAGTACCCATCGGATCCGCAGGATGGGGTTGGAGCGTCTTCGGGCTATGCGGCAGGCGAGGAAATGCCGGGAGCCGTTCCTGATGAGGATAAGGCAGAGGATGTGGATGGGCATAGCACGCCAGCGGATTGCGAGACGTGCAAGCACCGCAAATATCAGGATGGGTCGAATGAAATGGTTTCCTTCAAGACACCCGGGCATATCGATCCCGGTAGTTCTGCTTCTGTCGTGCTTGGGCATGAGCATGAGCATGTAGCAAATGCATATCAAAAGGCGGCAGAGAACAACGGCGAGGTTATGCGGTGTTCTGTCCAGCTGAAGCATTCCGTGTGTCCAGAATGTGGCCGTAGCTATGTTTCCGGAGGAACGACAAGCACGCAGATCCGCTACTATAATGAGGAAAACCCGTATCAAAAGGATCTCAAGGAATCGGAAGCTGACAATAAGTATCGGGGCATGAACGTGGATTTTGTAGCGTGATTCCGCCTCTTGTTCCTTGTTTTATGGGCGTAAGGAAGAGTCGGAAAGATATGCTTGCTGTTTAGAGGACGGTGTTCCGTAATCTGTGTTTTTTGAGGAAAAAGGAAGGATTTTTTCATTTTGTGACAACTTGCTTCCAAGGGAGTGTTTGTTAGGAGAGGTGATTGTGATGGGAGATATGGCGATCGCTGCTGTGTCGGTGGATTTGCATCAGAGCCAAGTGCAGCGGGATTTCAGCATTGGTGTCTTGAAGATGGCGATGGACACGCAGACAGCGAGTATTGAGGATATGCTGGGAGATATTGAGGAGGGCATGAGCCTCGATCCAAATATCGGAGCAAATTTGAACCTTTTAGTGTAAGGAATTTAGATCGGCATGGGTGCGATTTTGCCCTGTGCCGATTTTTTTGTTGACTTTTTGACGTTTTCTATTGACTTTTTTTTCTTGTCATTGTATTCTATTTACAGGTTAGCACTCAACAGAAAAGAGTGCTAACAGGGTTAGGGAGGTGAAGTGCAGGATGGATGAAAGAAAGCAGAGAATTTTGCAGGCTATCGTTCAGGACTACATTTCATCAGCAGAGCCAGTAGGTTCAAGGACGTTGGCGAGAACCCATGACCTTGGCGTGAGCCCTGCTACAATCCGCAATGAGATGGCAGATTTGGAAATGCTTGGCTATTTGGAGCATTTGCATACGTCGTCCGGTCGGATTCCTTCCTCCAAGGGCTATCGTTTTTATGTGGATGGGCTGGCGCAGCCGCCTCCCATGACGCAGGAGGAAAAGGCGATTATCGATCAGTGGTACAAGACTAGGGTACGGCGTATTGACGAGGTGTTCAAGGAGACGGCAAAGCTGATTTCCAAGCTGACAAGGAATGTTTCCATGGTGCTGGCTCCTCAGGTTACGCAGGCTGCTTTTCGGTGCATTCAGTTCTTGCCTTTGGATTCCAATCGTTCCATTGCTGTCATTATGACGGATGCCGGCTTTGTCGAGAACAAGATTCTGGAGATGCCGTCAGGTTCTACGTTCGAGGATTTCCAGCGAATGGCAGCCGTGATCAACAAGCGGCTGGCGGGACATGTCCTGCAAACGATTCAAAGCCCAGACATGAAGGCAATTCAGGACGAGATTCAGGATGAGGCGGTTTTTGAGGCTGCGATGTCGCTGATTCGGCGGGCATTGGATTCTGAGAAGCGCGAGCGCTTGTACCTTGGCGGTACAACGCAAATGCTGGAGCAGCCGGAATTCCGTGATGTGGACAAGGTAAAGGAAATCCTGCTCATGCTGGAGGAGGAGGAACTTATCAAGGATATCCTGCATGCCCATATGGGAGAAGGGTTGGAGGTCACCATCGGGCAGGAGAATGAGAGCCGCCGCATTCAGGATTGCAGTATCATTACGGCAACCTATCATTTAGATGGGGAACTCCTTGGAACGCTTGCGGTACTGGGTCCTACCCGTATGGAATATGCCAAGGCAATGTCCTTGCTCGGTTATATGAATACGAATCTTTCGGATATTATACGTCGATTTCATTGGTAGAAATGAGGGATAGGTAGAGTATGGAAAATAACGAGAATCAGGAAGAGATAAGGCAGGAGGAGACTGCTGGGAAAGCCCCCGAAGCTGAGGAAATGACAGAGGCTGTAGAGGAAACGCAGGAAACGCAGGAAGCGGAGGAAATCTCCAAGGAAGCAATGCTTCAAGAGGAGCTCAAGGATATGACAGACAAGTTCCAGAGGCTTCAGGCGGAATTTGCGAACTTCAAGCGGCGCACGAACAAGGAAAAGGAGGAGCTTCGCGATGTCGTGACGCAGGAGCTTTTGACGGATCTGCTTCCTTTTTTGGATAACTTTGAGCGTGCCATGATGGCAGAAAACAAGGATTTGGAAAGTTTCCATAAGGGCATGGAGATGATTTTCACGCAGTTTGGGGAAATTTTGAAGAACAACGGCTTGGAGCCGGTGGAAGCAAAGGGCAAGAAATTTGATCCCAATTTCCATCAGGCCGTTCAGCGTGTGCAGAACGAGGAGCTGGAGGACGATACGGTGGCGATGGAGCTTCAGAAGGGCTATATTGTCAAGGGGCGTGTCATTCGCCCCAGCATGGTGCAGGTCGTGGCAAATTAAGCAGGATGAAAGGCAGGAAACTGCTTTCATGATAAATCAGCATACAGTATATAGTTTTATATAGGAGGAATTGTTTATGTCAAAAGTAATTGGTATCGACCTTGGTACGACGAACTCTGTTGTATCGGTTATGGAAGGCGGCGAGCCTACGGTTATCACGAACCCTGAGGGCAGCCGCATTACTCCGTCCGTGGTAGGTTTCACGAAGGATGGGCAGCGTTTGGTAGGCCAGCTTGCAAAGCGTCAGGCAGTCTCGAATCCAGATCGCACGATTTCATCCATCAAGCGCCACATGGGCGAGAGCAGCTACAAGGTAACGGTAGACGGTAAGGGCTATACGCCGCCTGAGATTTCTGCTATGGTTCTTCAGAAGCTGAAGGCTGATGCAGAGGCATATCTTGGCGAGACAGTGACGCAGGCAGTTATCACGGTTCCTGCGTACTTCAATGACAGCCAGCGTCAGGCAACGAAGGATGCCGGCAAGATTGCAGGACTTGAAGTTCTTCGTATCATCAACGAGCCAACGGCTGCGGCTCTTTCCTATGGTCTTGACAAGGATCAGGACGAGACGATTCTCGTATTTGACCTTGGCGGCGGCACGTTCGATGTTTCCATTTTGGAACTGAGCGATGGCGTGTTCGAGGTTAAGGCAACGAACGGAGATACGCACCTTGGCGGTGACGATTTCGACAAGGCAGTGTTTGACTGGATTGTGTCGGAGTTCAAGAAGCAGAATGCTATCGACCTTTCTGCGGACAAGATGAGTGCGCAGCGTGTGATTGAGGCTGCTGAGAAGGCAAAGATTGAGCTTTCCAATATGACTCAGACGAGCATCAACCTCCCGTTCATTACGGCAGGACCGAGTGGCCCGCTCCACTTGGATCTTACGCTTTCCCGTGCGAAGTTTGATGAGTTGACTTCGGATCTCATTGAGCGCACGATGGAGCCGACACGCAAGGCAATGGCAGATGCAGGCCTTACGGGCAGCGATATTGACAAGATTATTTTGGTGGGTGGTTCTTCCCGTATTCCGGCAGTTCAGGAGGCTATCAAGCGCTATCTGGACAAGGAGCCTTCCCGTGGAATCAATCCGGACGAGTGCGTTTCGGTCGGTGCTGCCATTCAGGGCGGTGTCCTTGTTGGCGAAGTCAAGGACGTTCTTCTTTTGGATGTTACGCCGCTTTCCCTCGGCATTGAGACGCTTGGCGGTGTTTGCACGAAGATTATTGAGCGCAATACGACGATTCCGGTGTCCAAGAGCCAGGTATTCTCCACGGCTGCGGACAATCAGCCGTCGGTTGACATCCATGTATTGCAGGGCGAGCGTGAGATGGCTGCAGCAAACAAGACGCTCGGCAGGTTCGAGCTTTCCGATATTCCGCCAGCACCGCGCGGTGTTCCCCGTATTGAGGTTTCCTTCAATATCGATGCTAATGGTATCGTAAACGTATCGGCAAAGGATCTCGGCACGGGCAAGGAGCAGAAGATCACGATCCAGTCCGACAGCGGCATGAGTAAGGAAGACATCGACCGCATGGTCAAGGAAGCAGAAGCACATGCAGCTGAGGATAAGAAGCAGAAGGAGTCCATTGACGCAAGGAATCAGGCAGACAGCCTCGTTTATCAGGCAGAAAAGACGATAAAGGATCTTGGCGACAAGGCAGACAAGGCGCAGGTAGAAAAGGTTCAGGCTGCTTGCGAGAAGGTCAAGGAAGCCTTGAAGGGAAGCGATACGGACGCAATCAAGGCAGCAACGGAAGAATTGCAGAAGCCGCTCTATGAGATGAGCGCTGCTGTTTACAAGCAGGCACAGCAGCAGCCAGCAGGCGGTGCTGAGGCAGGTGGCCAGCAGGCACAGGAGCAGTCCGCAAAGCAGGATGACGATGTGGTAGATGCAGAGTATACCGAAGTCAAGGAAAATAAGTAAATCCTTTTTGAAATAGGATTGCAGGATTATGGGTTGGGAGTGGTGTCCACTCCCAACATTTTGTATAGGGATGGTGCAATGTGAGCGATAAACGTGATTATTATGAGGTTTTGGGACTGCAGAAGGGGGCTTCGGAAGCAGAAATCAAGAAGGCCTTCAAGAAGATGGCGAGGAAGTACCATCCAGATCTCCACCGAGATAATCCGGAGGAAGCAGAAGCCAAGTTCAAGGAGGTCAATGAAGCCTATGAGGTGCTTGGCGATGAGAAGAAGCGCGCGCAATACGACCAGTTCGGCCATGCGGCGTTCGACCCGAGTCAGGGCTTTGGCGGCGGCTTCGGGGGCTTTGGCGATTTCGGCGGCTTCGGAGATATCTTCGGTGACATCTTCGGCGGCTTCGGCTTCGGCGGCGGCGGTCAGAGCCGTAACCCGAACGCCCCGCGCAAGGGCGATAATCTCCGTGCGACCGTGAGCGTCAAATTCGAGGAGGCAGCCTTCGGTGTGAAGAAGGAGGTCTTCGTCGCCAAGATCGACCAGTGTCCCGACTGTAAAGGCACCGGCTGCGCCGAGGGTACGACCGCCGAAGTCTGCCCCGAGTGCAAGGGCAAGGGCACCGTGGTGCAGGCCCAGCGCACCCCCTTCGGCATGATGCA
>CALELM010000092.1 GCA_937902665.1 uncultured Selenomonadaceae bacterium | reverse complement strand
CTGCCAATCAGCACCGTCTTTCCTTGGAACGCAAAGCCATAGGCACGAATCCTGTCCTCTGCGAACCCTTTCTCCACCAGTGCCTCCCGATACTTCTTCTCCTCAATCTGCCGAAGTGCCGCCTGCACAGTCTCCTCCAAACTGTTTTCCCTTCTTGGCTTATGCACCTTGAACTCGATGATAACAGCATTGTCCCTGTCATTCCTTGGCTCCAGCATCACGTCATACCTGCCAAAGCCGCTCTCCCTGTTCGATGTCAAAACGTACCTGTCACGCATGTCTGCCATCAGTCCCAGCACAAAGCCGTGATAGAACCGCTCCGGCTCTGCCTCCTCGGATGGGTGATTGCCAGTGTCAAAGTAACTAAAGACAGACAGTGACACCTTGTTCATGTACTCCTCCATCGCTTCCACGTCATCTGAAAGCAAAGCCTGCACAAAGTTGTTGTAATAAGTCCCTGCCTTCGTGTCACGAAACCAGCCTTGGAACATTCCCAAGAACATGCGATGTGTTTCCCCGTTTGTGATAGAAAGATCGTCATAGATAAAATCATCCGTTGACTCGAATTTTGCCACCCGTGCCGTCCCCTTCACATAGCCGCTTGCCAAGAGAAACGACCAAACAGCGTCTGCCCTTCCATCCAACTGGCTGAATACAATCTGGTCGTCCACGGACACACAGAGCGGTTTTCCTGCCAACAGATCCTCAAACTTCATTTTAATTTCCGAATCTGCTCGTTGGAGGAGAATCCCAATGAGAGAATTGGAGCTGGTATTTGCCCAATATGCCTTGAGCTTGCCTTCCTGCAGGAAATTGATGATCGACCAAGGATTGTAGATGTCCTTCTTGCTTCCAATCGTGAAACCATCATACCAATGCTTGACCGCATCTTTGTT
The DNA here is from genome assembly GCA_937902665.1 of uncultured Selenomonadaceae bacterium. GTDB lineage: Bacteria > Bacillota > Negativicutes > Selenomonadales > Selenomonadaceae > CALELM01. Next base: position 268 of record CALELM010000092.1, on the reverse strand, counting down.
CGTATAGCAAAACTCGTCCATTGCCGCAAAGACTTCTTCCTCCATGAAGCCGAAGGATTCTGCATATTTATCCGACTCCAAGGTAATGACCTTGAGATGATTGAGATCCGAAAAAATGGACTCCTTGCTGATTCGAGTGATTCCCGTCATCAAGCCTCGCTCCATATAGGGATTCGTCTTGAATGTCGCATGGAAGAATACCCGCAGGAAGCCCACCATATCCTCCCAGTAGCCATGCACATACGCCTCCTGCATCGGCGTATCATAT
>CALELM010000091.1 GCA_937902665.1 uncultured Selenomonadaceae bacterium | reverse complement strand
TAGATCCGCATGTCGCCACTGCGAAGCAGTTTTCTACACCATACATACTAGCAACTTGCATAACAGATTTTTCAGCTTCGAATACACATACCTTCTTAATTCTCTTGATAACTTCTTTGTTTTCATAAATGCCAAATAAATCCACATAATCTGCAACCAGAAAAGCTTTTTCACTTTCTTCAAAATCGTAATCATATTCTTCTTCCCATGAACCGATCTGCTTCCACCAGTCCGCACGGTCATCCCCTGCCTCATGGCGCATCAACAGTCCCAAAATAGTTTTCATATCGCCAGCAAGCCCCAAGCTGCCAGCAACGTTCTTGTCAATTTCCGCTGGATCGATATCAATGTGAATAAATTTCGTATTTGACGTATACTTGCTAAGTGTCCCCGTCTGCCGATCGCCAAATCTGCTGCCAATGGCAATCACGAGATCAGCAGCTGCTACTGCATGATTTGCAGCTTTCTTTCCATGCATGCCCGCAAACCCCAACGATTGCGGATGCGATCTGGGAATTGCCCCCAGTCCCATCAGTGTATGCACAACAGGCAGCCGATATTTCTCAATAAAGGTCACGACCTCCTTGGATGCCCCTGCCGAAATAACGCCCCCTCCAACAATAACTACAGGTCTCTTGGCACGAGCGATCTCCTCTGCCGCCTCAGCTGCACAAATAAGGAAATCCGCATCCGGCTTCCCTGGTACATGCACAGTTGCATCTGCCTCTTGATAAGATACCTCCATGAAAAACACATTTCTCGGAATATCTATCAAAACAGGACCTGGTCTTCCCTTGCGGGCAATTTCAAACGCCTGACGAATCGTATCCACAAGCTGCTTAGGATCCTTTACTTTAAAATTGTGTTTCGTGACTGGCATAGTGACATCCAAGATATCAATCTCTTGAAATGCATCCCGCCCAAGCAAGGTCGTATCCACCTGACCTGTAATAGCCACCACAGGAATTGAATCCATAAAAGCCGTAGCCAGTCCTGTCACAAGATTCGTAGCACCTGGACCAGAAGTAGCAATACAAACCCCAACCTTTCCAGAAGCACGTGCATAACCATCTGCCGCATGTGACGCATTCTGTTCATGCGTCACCAGAACCTGCTCTATCTTTTTTTCATCGTAAAGCGCATCATACAATGGCAAAATCATCCCGCCCGGATAACCAAAAACGGTGTCAACGCCCTGCTCCAAAAGACATTTCACTACTGCTTGAGCACCTTTCATGCCAGCCACTCCTCACTCATTAAATTCTTTCGCAAATGACCTTCGTTGTCTCTTCCGTAGTTACCTTTTGGAAGCCTTCCTTCCAAAGATCTGCCGTGCGATATCCATCTGCAAGAGTCTTGTCTACTGCTGCTTCAATCGCCTGCGCAGCCTCCTCCTCACGCAACGAATATCTCAGCAGCATAGCAGCCGACAAAACAGTCCCCATCGGATTTGCAATGCCTTTCCCTGCAATATCCGGCGCAGATCCATGAATCGGCTCATAAAGGCTCGTGCATTCTCCAATGCTTGCCGATGGCATCATACCAATAGACCCACCAATAACAGCAGCTTCATCACTCAGAATATCTCCAAAAAGATTTCCCGTGACAATGACATCAAACTGCGCTGGACGAACTGCCAACTGCATTGCGCAATTATCCACATAGAGATTATTCAGCTCAACATCCTTGTATTCCGCAGCAACCTTCGCAACGGTGCGGCGCCAAAGCCGAGACGTTGCCAAGACATTTGCCTTATCCACAGATGTTACCTTTCCTCTGCGAAGCCTTGCCGTTTCAAAGGCCAACCTTGTGATACGCTCCACCTCTGGAACGGAATAATTCTCCAGATCCCATGCGCGCTCATGCCCGTCCTTCATTTCCGATTCGCAACGGTCGCCAAAGTAAATTCCACCAACCAGTTCCCGAACGATAACCATATCCGATCCTTTGACAAGCTCCGGTTTCAAGGGAGAATACTCCACCAACGCATCTGCGACCTTGACTGGACGCAGGTTTGCATAAAGGGAAAGTCCCTTGCGGAGTCCGAGAATTGCCTTCTCTGGACGCAAAGACGGCTCTACATTGTCCCACTTGTCTCCTCCGACAGCACCAAAGAGAACCGCATCTGCTGCCTTGCATGCTTCCAAGGTTTCATCGGGAAGCGGTGTTCCAAATTTATCATAAGCCGTACCGCCTGCATCATAGTACTCATAGGAAAGCCCTATCTGGAACTTTTCGTCTACTTTTTTTAATACCTCAACTGCCGAATCCGTAATTTCCTTGCCAATGCCATCACCGGGAATCACAACAATTTTCTTTGCCATTCTATCCTACTCCTATTTTAAGGCACCTCAAAAATTTCGCCTGTCTCCATCTTGCCGATCTTTTCCCATCATATCTTACAAAAATACTTGAAAAGACATCTTGTATTCCCTGCGTTTTTAGTTTCATCTGACAAAAAATATCTAAACGCTCTGAATACGTCGAGCATTCGAGGACTGCCCTTTACTTACTTTTAATGTAATTGACCAATCCGCCAGCCTTTGCGATTTCTTGTATAAAGCCTGGAAGCGGACGTGCATGAAATACATCTCCAGTCGTCAGGTTTTCAATTTTACCCGTGGAAGTATCAACACGAAGCTGGTCATCTGCATGAATCTTTTCTACATCATCACCAATTTCAAGAAGCGGAAGCCCTATATTGATGCCGTTTCTATAAAAGATACGCGCAAAACTCGCAGCAATCACCACAGGAACTCCAGAGGCCTTGATGGAAATCGGTGCATGTTCACGAGAAGAGCCGCAGCCAAAATTCTTGCCGCCCACCATAATGTCTCCTGCCTTGACGTTTTGGGAGAATGTCTCATCTATATCGACCATGCAATGACTTGCCAGTTCCTTGGGATCGAAAGAATTCAAATAACGTGCCGGAATGATAACGTCCGTATCAACATTGTCGCCGTAGCGCCAAACCTTTCCCTCAAAACTCATCTCACTCTACCTCCTCAGGCACAGAAATACGTCCCGTAATTGCACTGGCCGCTGCCACATGCGGACCTGCCAAGTAAACCTCGCTCTTTACATGTCCCATTCGCCCAACGAAATTGCGGTTTGTCGTAGAAACGCAGCGTTCACCGGCAGAGAGAATCCCCATATGTCCGCCCATGCACGGGCCGCAGGTAGGCACACTGACAGCACAGCCTGCATCAATGAAGGTATCCAAATAGCCAAGCCGCATAGCTTCCTTGTACACCCACTGGCTCCCCGGAATGACAATGCAGCGCACATCCGGATGAACCTTATGTCCTTCAAATATCTTTGCTGCAATCTCCAAGTCCTCAAGCCGCCCATTGGTGCAAGAACCCAAAACCACTTGGTCAATCTTGATAGGCTCTCCAATATCGGCAACTGCCTTTGTATTGCCGGGAAGGTGAGGAAATGCCACCACAGGCTTAAGCTCGGAAAGATTGATTTCCACGGTACTGCAGTACTGTGCATCCGCATCGGCTTCCACTGGCTCATACGGCTGCTGAACACGACCGTCCACATATGCCTTCGTGACCTCATCAAACGGGAAAATTCCATTTTTCCCGCCGGCCTCAATAGCCATGTTTGCAATCGTGAAACGATCCGCCATAGTGAGGCTGGCAACTCCGTCTCCCGTAAATTCAAGAGACTTGTAAAGTGCGCCATCCACGCCAATCATGCCAATCAACGTAAGAATAACGTCCTTTCCATTGATATTTTCTGGCTTCTCGCCCGTCAAATGAACGTTGATTGCCTCTGGCACCTTGAACCATGCTTCTCCCGTAGCCATGCTGACAGCCAAATCTGTTTGCCCCACACCAGTCGAGAAGCCATTTACTGCACCATAAGTGCAGGTATGGGAATCTGCCCCAATCGTCAACATGCCGGGACCAACCAATCCCATTTCCGGCAAAATGACATGCTCAATGCCGACACGCCCTGCTTCAAAATAGTTAACAAGATTATGCTTTTTTGAGAAATCACGAACTGCCTTTGCCAAGTCAGCGCTTTTGATATCCTTGGCAGGCTGGAAATGATCCGGAATCAATGCAATTTTTGCACGATCAAAAACCGGCTTGTCCAGCTTTTCGAATTCTTTAATGGCAGGAGGTGCCGTAATGTCATTGGCAAGCACCATATCCAGCTTGCACATGATGAGCTGCCCAGGTTCCACAAAATCCAGCCCTGCATGTTTAGCGAGAATCTTCTCACTCATATTCATACCCATAAAAACACTCCCCGGTAGCAAACTTTAAAAATTTCTCTCATCATCAGCAAAAACGACTTACACTTAGAAGCATAAGCCGTTTTAAACTGACTAGGACACGTTATCCCGTTGTCTATTTCTTAATTAGAACTGCAAATCCTTCTTGTCTTTCAACCAAGACATCATACCGCGAAGCTCAGCACCAACCTTCTCAATTGGATGCTCTGCATGGATACGACGCTGTGCAAGGAAGTTTGCACGACCTGCCGCACGGTTCTCAAGAAGCCAGTTGCGAGCAAACGTACCATCCTGAATTTCCGTCAATGCCTTCTTCATCTCTGCCTTGACAGCCGGAGTGATGATACGAGGTCCTGTCATATAATCGCCATACTCAGCCGTATCGCTGATAGAACGGCGCATCTTTGCCATGCCACCCTCGTACATGAGGTCAACAATCAGCTTCATTTCATGGAAGCATTCAAAATATGCCATCTCTGGCTTGTATCCTGCCTCAACAAGAGTCTCGAAGCCTGCCTGAATCAAATGCGTTACACCACCGCAAAGAACGACCTGCTCACCAAAGAGATCCGTTTCCGTCTCATCCTTGAAGGTCGTCTGGATAGCACCAGAACGAGTACCGCCGATACCCTTTGCATAAGCAAGCGCAATGTCAAATCCCTTGCCAGAAGCATCCTGCTCAATAGCGAATACCACCGGAACTCCGCCACCTTCTGTATAAGTACGGCGAACGAGATGACCAGGTCCCTTTGGAGCAACCATGAAAACATCAACATCAGCCGGAGGAACAATCTGCTGAAAATGAATATTAAAGCCATGAGCAAAAGCAAGCGCACTGCCTGACTTGAGGTTCGGAGCGATCTCAGACTTGTAGACATCTGCCTGTTTCTCATCTGGAATAAGGATCATCGTGATGTCTGCACCCTTAACAGCCTCAGCAACCGGAAGAACCTTCAAGCCGTGGCTCTCAGCAATAGCCTTGGACCTGCTGCCCTCATAGAGACCGACCACAACGTTCACGCCGCTCTCCTTCAAGTTCAATGCATGTGCATGACCCTGACTGCCATAACCAATAACAGCAACCGTCTTGCCATTCATAAGCTCCCAGTTAACATCCTGATCATAATAAGTTTTTGCCATAGTATTCTCTCTCCTCACAATGTTCATAAATTGTATGTTCACCACGTTCCAGCGCAATCAGGCCGGTTCGGATGACTTCAACAATACCATACGGTGCAAGCAGGCGCATAAACGCAGTTACCTTCTCGTCGTCACCCGTAATCTCAAAAATCAAGGTCGTCGGTTTTACATCAACAACATGTGCACGGAAAAGCTCTGCCATTTTCAGTACATCCAGGCGATTCGTATCATCCGCCTTGACCTTAATGAGCGTCATTCCCCGATGCACCGCCGTAGCTGGATCAAGACGCTGAACTGCACGAACCACCGGCATCTTCTCCAACTGCTTGATCATCTGCTCCACGAGATTCTCATCTCCATGAACAACGATCGTAATACGAGAAAATTCCGGCGACTGCGTAACACCGACAGATAAGCTGTCAATATTGAACTCACGCCTTGAGAACATGCTGACCACTCGAACCAATACACCCGTTTGGTTTTCCACAAACACTGACAAAACATGCTTCATTTGCACCGGTCTCCCTCCTCAAAGATTAAAACCTCGTATAGTATACCATGTATTCAGAATTGTTTCAATGGGAAGTTTGCAAATATGTATACATTATTGGTTCTAATTCTCTGTTTCTTGATGATTTCTGTAACATATCCTTGTTTTTCCATAATTATCAGACAATGCAGACAGCAAGAAATTCACAAATGTGATATGATGAATAAAAAAGGAGTATAGGAAAAATGACAGAAAACATTCGACTTCCCCATGCAGAAATTCTTTCAAAAATCTCAAAACCACTTCTCAACTACTACAGTGAGCAACGTCGCATACTTCCTTGGAGGGAAAATCCTAATTCCTATTATGTATGGATTTCCGAGATCATGCTCCAACAAACAAGAGTTGCCGCTGTTCTCCCCTATTTTGAACGTTTCCTGAAAAGTCTTCCCAACATGCAAGCACTGGCAGAATGTGATGAAGATACACTGATGAAACTTTGGCAGGGACTCGGCTACTACAACCGTGCCCGCAACCTCCAAAAAACAGCAAAAATCCTTGTCGCCGAGCATGACGGAAAACTGCCTGAGGATTTTGATGCGTTGCTGGCGCTTCCCGGAATTGGCCGTTACACTGCAGCCGCTATCAGCTCTATTGCCTACGGGCATTGCCACCCTGCCGTAGACGGCAACGTCCTTCGAGTCATCACAAGACTTCTTTCTTGCCCTTGGGACATCCTCAAAGACAAGACGAAACGTATCATAGAAAACGAGCTTCAGAAAGTCTATCCTAAATCCTCTGCCGGTGACATGAACCAAGCCCTCATGGAACTGGGAGCGACCATCTGCCTTCCTAACGGCGTCCCGCTCTGTGAAAAATGTCCGCTTCGTTCCCTGTGCCTAGCTTGCAAGGAACAGCGCACGCAGGAATTTCCTCAGAAACAGACAAAAAAGAAACGGCGCATAGAAAAGCTTACCATCCTCCTGATAGAACACGGGGAAAACATAGCAATCAAAAAACGATCCCCAAAAGGGCTTCTTGCCGGTCTTTGGGAACTCCCTCATCTGAGCGGTCATCATTCCCTCATGGATGTCAATCATTGGCTGCTGAATAACCATCTGCAAGCAGACAGCATTTCGCGGCTTCCTTCCGCCAAACATATTTTTTCCCATGTGGAATGGGATATGATTGGCTGGAAAATCCACCTAAAGGACTTTCACATTGCCGAATCACGTCCCCCTTATGGAAGCACTTCTTCCGAAAACGTCCTGCATTTTGCAAGCAGAGATGCGCTTGCGGAAAAATATAGCATTCCATCCGCCTTCCAATACTTTTTCCCTGCGGAATCCTAAGGAAACGTCAACAAGAAGGATTTTTCTTCAAAAAGCAGAACCTCAATACTGTTAAGGAAACGCTTCGTCATTCTTTTTCGTAAACAAAACAAGTTCCAAAAATTCATTGAAAGAGGGACTTCTTCATGAACAAAGGCATTACGATCTATCCCGGACTCGACAACACGCCAGAGGAAAACCTCCAGTTCTTGGAACAAGCTGCCTTCTGCGGCTTCACAAGAGTATTCCTCTCCTTGGTACTTCCTTATGCCGATCTGCCCCGTGCAAAAGCAGAGCTCCCAGAAATTCTTGCGGTTGCCCGCAAGCTCCACATGGAAATTATTGCCTCCCTGACTCCTGAGGTAATGCGCACCCTGCATATCACACATCTCAGCCTGAGTGCCTTTCGTTTTATGGGAATCCACACACTCTACCTCCCCAATTTTATTCCAGAGGACTTGGCAGAACTCAGCCGCAACAAGCACGGTCTGCGCATACAGTTCAATGCTGCCCACCTAAGTTGCGAGCAACTCCAAAAATTACTGGACGAAAAACCAAATCTTTCCCAGCTGGAAGCCCTTCACAGCGGCTATGCACGCAAAGGAACAGGACTGTCCGAAGAAAACCTTCTTCGCCGCACAGGAATACTCCGCCAAGCAGGAATTCATGTTGGAGCATTTGTGCCGAGCGCCTTCCGCCCCCGCTCCCCTTTTTGCGATGGCATCCCCTCTCTGGAAATGCACCGCAAGATGCCTGCTGACCTAGCTTGCAGGCACCTTGCAGCGATGGGAGTCGATTCTGTCATACTTTCTGATTCTATGGCTTCCGCCGAAGAACTCTTTGCCATTGGCAAGGTTTCTCGAAATGAAATCCTTTTGCGGGCAAAACTGCTGACAAACGATTCCCGTCAAAAGCAGCTTCTCCGCTATATATTTACAGCACGCATTGACGAAGCACGAGATGCCATTCGTGCTGTAGAGGGCTGCTTCCTCACCAAGCAG
>CALELM010000090.1 GCA_937902665.1 uncultured Selenomonadaceae bacterium | reverse complement strand
GCAAATTGGAGGGAAAATGCTTATGGCATTTTCTTGAACAATGGCGTTATAATCATAGAGTGGCTTCTTAAGAATGTTTAGGGAGACATCAATGAAAGGAGGTGTAACGTCATGTCGAATTTTGAAAAGGTTAGAGATATCGTGGTAGAGCAGTTGGGTGCTGATGAGGATCAGGTTCAGTTGGAATCTACTTTCATCGATGATCTTGGTGCTGATTCCTTGGATATCGTTGAGCTGATCATGGCTTTTGAGGAGGCTTTCAATATTGAGATTCCGGACGAAGCTGCTGAGAAAATCAAGAGTGTTCAGGATGTAGTCAATTATATTGAGCAGAACAAATAAGATTGAGCGTCTTGCCATTCAGCAAATCCCGTGAAGTTTCTTCGCGGGATTTTCTAAAAGGCAGTGATAGATGGGAGGAATTACATTGAAGCTTCCAGAGCTGAGAATTGGCACTAAAGTTGCAAAAGTACCGATCATTCAGGGTGGAATGGCGATTCGCCTTTCTACGGCAAGGCTTGCTGCGGCAGTAGCTAATGAAGGCGGTATTGGCTTGATTGCAGCATCCGGAATGTCGCAGGATGAGCTTCGTTATGAAATCCGGTTGGCTCGTTCGCTCACATCCGGTATTATTGGCATTAACATGATGGTTGCAGGAAAGGTTTTCCCTGATATGGTAAAAACTGCAATCGATGAGGGGATTGACTTGGTTGTGGCTGGCGCGGGATTTTCCCGTGACATGTTTGCCCTTGGCAAGGAATCCGGTACTCCTATCGTTCCTATCGTATCGACGGCTAAATTGGCGAAAATATCTGAGCGTCTTGGAGCCTCGGCAGTTATTGTCGAGGGCAAGGAGGCAGGCGGACATCTTGGAACGGATATTTCCATCAGAAATATTGTTCCAGAGGTGCGCGCTGCCGTAAAGATTCCGGTCATTGCTGCCGGTGGAGTCCTTACAGGACAAGACATCGTTGATCTTATAAAAATGGGAGCGGACGGGGTTCAGATGGGATCTCGTTTCGCTGCAAGTGAGGAGTCCAATGGGGCTCCGGCACTTAAGGAATATTATTTAAAATCGAAGCCGGAGGATATCGTGGTGATTCACAGTCCGGTCGGGCTGCCAGGTCGTGCAGTGAGAACCCCGTTTTCACAGCGGGTGCTGGAAGGCCCTGTGCCACCGACAGAATGTGATGCGTGCCTGAAGGCTTGCAGGCACAACTTCTGCATTATTCGTGCATTGATTCGTGCGCAGCAGGGGGATGTGGAGACTGGCTTGGTATTTACTGGAGAATATCTGCCGCGTATTGACAAGATTTTATCCGTAAAGGAAATTTTCGAGCAGTTGCAGAAGGAAGCTGCGGTTGCACTTTGAGCCTTGGAAGGGAGATTGGCATTTTGAGCAATAGAGTAGTGATTACTGGTTTGGGTGCAGTTACTCCAATCGGTATTGGTAAGGACGAGTTTTGGAAAGGTCTTTTGGAGGGACAGAGCGGTATTGACACGATTACGCGTTTTGATCCTGCGGAGTACTCTGCAAAGATTGCTGGCGAGGTCAAGGATTTTGATCCGTCGCTTTACATGGACAAGAAGGAATCGAAGCGTATGGATCTTTATGCGCAGTTTGCTGTTGCTGCTGCAAAATTGGCATTTGAGGACTCAGGAATGGATCTTTCCAAGGAGGACACGAGCCGTATCGGTACTTATATCGGTACTGGAATTGGCGGTATTGAGTCGATTCATGGACAGTACGAGAAACTGTTTTCCAAGGGGCCATCACGCATCAGCCCGTTCTTTGTGCCATTGATTATCTCTAATATGGCGGCAGGTCATGTGGCTATTGCTTTTAAGCTGCATGGTCCTTCAAGCTGCATGGTTACAGCCTGTGCGTCGGGAACTAACTGTATTGGCGATGCTTTCCGCGTGATTCAGCGTGGTGATGCGGATGTCATGGTCGCAGGCGGTACGGAGGCGGCTGTTTCCCAAGGCGCAGTTGCAGGTTTCGCTGCAGCAAAGGCACTTTGCACGGATCATAACGATGATCCAAAGCATGCTTCTCGTCCCTTTGACAAGAACCGCAGTGGCTTTGTCATGGGTGAGGGTTCCGGTCTTGTTATTCTTGAGAGCTTGGAACATGCCGAGGCACGTGGGGCGCATATCTATGCAGAGGTTGTTGGCTACGGCAGCAATTCTGATGCATATCATATCACGAGTCCTGCTCCGCATGGTGAATTCCAGTCCAAGTGCATGCAGCTTGCCCTCGATGATGCAGGGATGAAGGCAGAGGAAGTGGACTATATCAATGCGCATGGAACCTCCACGCACATGAACGATATGGGCGAAACGGAAGCCATCAAGAGAGTATGGGGCGATGCCGCAAAGCAGGTATCGGTTTCCTCCATTAAGTCCATGACAGGGCATCTCCTCGGTGCAGCAGGCGGTGTGGAGTGCATTGCAACGGCATTGACGATTGAAAATGATATGATGCCTCCAACCATTAACTATGAGACACAGGATGATGACATGGATCTTGACTATGTACCGAACAAGGCGAGAGCAAAAAAGGTTCGTGCGGCTATGTCAAATTCCTTTGGTTTTGGCGGTCATAATGCATGTTTGTTGCTGAAAAAGTTTGAGAAGTGATTTTTGATGGAGCAGATGTCAGAGAGACGCAGAAGCCAGCTGAAGGAGCTTGAAGGACGCATGCATGTGTCCTTCAAGGATATCCGACTTTTGGATACGGCGTTGACGCATACATCCTATGCCAATGAGAGAAAGCAAAGAGTCTCCAATAACGAGCGAATGGAGTTCTTGGGAGATGCGGTGCTGGAGCTTGCGTCGAGTACATACTTGTTTGAAAGTTTTCCTCTTCTTTCAGAGGGAAAGCTGACGAGGACGAGAGCGAGCATTGTTTGCCAAGATACGCTTGCAAGATTGGCGGAAACGCTGGGTATTGGAGAATGTCTCCTTTTGGGACATGGAGAAGAGCTTTGCGGGGGACGTGAGCGCGTCACGAATCTGGAGGATGCTTTTGAAGCGGTTATTGGTGCGGTTTATCTGGATCAAGGCTGGGAGGCAGCAAGGGAGTATGTCCTTTCCCAGTTGAAGCCGGAGTTTGCCAAGGCAGAGCGTGGAGAGAATCTGCAGGATTATAAGACACTTTTGCAGGAAATGGTGCAGAAGGATCCGAATGCTGTTATCTCCTATGAGCTGCTGCGTGAGTCTGGACCTGATCATGCCAAGCTGTTTGAAGTTGCAGTGTGCATCAATGGAAGCTGTTTGGGAGAAGGGCGAGGGCATCGCAAGAAAGAGGCGGAGCAAAGGGCTGCTCAGATTGCTTTGAAAAAAATAACAAGGTTGCATGAATAAAGGGAACTGTTTTTGTTTAAGCAGATATCCGTATTGCTGGAAATCCTCGGTGTAGTAGTGATACTATTCCGAGGATTTTTGTATGCAGGGGAGATAGCGTTTTCTTTGATGATATGGCATAATTTTGATGGGCAAGGTAATTCAGGGAGAAAATAAGTTTTGGTTAGGAGGCAAGGCTTCATGGAATATACTTTAGAAAAGGTGCTTGTGGTCAGCAGGCATAACATTCGTGCACCGTTAATGGGAAAGGGGTCCATATTAGAAAGAATGACACCCCACGCATGGGCAGATTGGGGTGTTGCGGCAGGTGAGCTGACGCAGCATGGTGCAGAGATGGAACTCAAGATAGGACGATATTTTGCGAATTACATGGAACAGAAGGGATTGATTGCGAGGAACTGGATACCAAAGGAGAGCGAGACTCGCTTTTTCTCAAATTCCTTGCAGCGTACTATCGCAACAGCACGGGCTTTTTCCTGTGGCTTTCTTCCCGTGTCGGACGTGAAGGTAGAGTATCGAGGAGAATTCAATTCTTATCAGCCTATGTTTATGCCGACCTTTCCAGATGAGAGTGAAAAATACCGTGCATTAGCAGAATGCGAGCTAGGAAGAAACCAAAAGGGAGGGAAAGATGGACTGCGGGGAATTGCCGCCACATTGACAGAGGAATATCGCTGCTTAGCGGAGATTTTGGACTTGCAGGAGTCTGAAGAAGGAAAAAAAGGAAAGACGAGCTTTTCGCCGGAAACATCAAGATGCGTGTATCGAGACAAAAGCATATATTTTGCTGGGGATTATGAAAATGCACATCTTTTGGCAGATGCTCTTTTCATGCAGTATTATGAATTGCAGGATGGAAAAGCGGCCGCTTTTGGAAAGGAGGTTTCCGAGGAGGACTGGAGAAAGCTTGCACGAATCGTGGATACCTGCCTCGAAACGTTGTGCACTTCGGAAAAAATGTCCTGCGTATTTGCGCATGACCTGCTTCAAGAAATTCTTTCGGAGTTTCAGGAAGAAAAACGAAAGTTTACATTTATTAGCGGTCATGACATGACTGTGCTGTTTATGTTTTCTGTGCTTCGGGCAAGACGCATGCGGCTGGAGGATACCTTCATTCAAAACAGTCCTATCGGCATGAAGATTGTCTTTGAGATATGGCATGGCTCAGACCAGAAAAAGTATGTGCATCTGTATGCGGTTTATCCCGGAATGAGCCAAATTTGCGGGAAAGCACCGCTGGGGGAAAAGGATCCTCCTATGAGCTGCGAGGTTGTGCTTGCTGATTTGGAACGGAATGAGAAGGGATATTATTCGTTCGATGAAATCAGGGAAAGACTGGAAAAGGCGGTTCAGATGTTTGCGTGAGAAAATGCTTCGAGAAGCTGTTTTAAGGAACAGGGGAGTTCCATCGATAATACAGAGAGAAGGAGCGTGATGTGGTTATGCCAGTGAAAGTAGATGCGATGCTTGCTGTGGGAACGGGAAAAAGCACTGCCAAAGCGAGCAAAAAAGAATCCGTTGCAGAGGATTTCAAGAATCTCCTGAATGAGAGAATCGATTCGTTGGATGAAACGACAAAAAAGATGGACAAGATAAAAAAGGAACTTAAGCAGCTGAAGGAGCAGAGAGAGGTTACGGAAATCATTCGCCGCATCATGCCAGACGGAAGCATTCAAGTAACGAAATATGTGGAAGGCAAGATAGAAAGCCGCTATACGCAGTCGCCGCGGATGCATTGGGAGCTGGATTATGCTGCTATGCCGAAACTATCAGAATCGGATGGTACGTTGTCTCCTGAATGCGCAACGAAGCTAGTTGCGAAAAGAAGCATAGCAGATGACTTGCTCGGCATGCTGGGATGATGACAGGTTCGTAGGGTGCTTGGATGTTTTTGTAAAATAACCTTGCTTGTTTCTGCTAGCTGTGGTTGACTTATTTGATTCCATAGGCTACAATACGTTTGTGCTGTGGATTCAGCAAGGTTTTCCCTCGAATTTCCTGTTGCGGGGAAGGAAAGGAGTTTGTTTTTACGGAAAAGGCAGAATGCCTTAGCGCTGGTTCTCAGTGGCGGAACGGAACGCCCTGAGAGGACGAGGAAGAGGTTGTCGAAATGGTCAGCGGATGCCTCTCGGCTGGTTCGGTCGAAAGATGCCTGTCAAATCCCAAGAGTGATTTTGGGGACAAAGCGGGCGGCGGACAGAATGAGGCGCAGGAGCGCTCATTGCAGCAGGAACCTTGAAAACAAAATAGTTGTATATGGAGGGTTCTACATTATGTGTGGTATTGTTGGTTATATTGGAAATAGGCGTGCCGTGGATTTTTTGCTGGAAGGTCTTTCCAAGCTGGAGTATCGCGGTTATGATTCCGCAGGAATTGCTATTTATGACGGGAACAGGATTCGTGTGGAAAAGAGCGTGGGACGCTTGGCCGCACTGCGTGACAAGATTTCGGAGGATATGCCGGAGGGGACTTTGGGTATTGGGCATACTCGCTGGGCTACGCATGGTCGCCCGTCCGATCGCAATTCGCACCCGCATACGGACTGCACAGGTGATTTTGTTGTAGTTCACAATGGGATTATCGAGAATTATTTGTCCTTGAAGGAAGAGCTGATAGAGCTGGGGCATGAGTTCAAGTCTGAGACGGATACTGAGGTTGTCGCCCACCTTTTGGAAGAGGTGTACAACGGGGATTTCGAGGCTTCCGTCCGTGAGGTGCTTCATCGTATCGAAGGATCGTATTCCCTTGTGTTCATGTCCAAGAAGCAGCCAGATCTTCTGATTTGCACGAAGCAGGATAATCCTCTGGTTATCGGGCTGGGCGAAGGAGAAAACTTTATTGCATCGGATATTCCTGCGATTATTCAGCGTACGAGACGCACGTTCATTATGAACGATGGTGAGGTCGCTGTGGTCAAGAAGGATTCGATTGCGGTTACGAATCGTCAGGGTGAGCCCATAAATAAGAAGGTATTTCAGGTCAACTGGAATGCGGAGGCGGCAGAAAAGGGCGGCTATGAGCATTTCATGCTCAAGGAAATTCATGAGCAGCCGAAGGCTGTCAAGGATACCATGAGCCAGCGAATCAGCAAGGATGGTTTTTCCATCGTCATGGATGAGTTGAAGTGGGATGCAGCATATCTGAATTCCTTCAACAAGATTTACATTGTTGCCTGCGGTACGGCATATCATGCGGGCATGGTGGGCAAATTCTATATCGAGAAGCTTGCACGGGTCATGGTAGAGGTGGACGTTGCTTCTGAGTTCCGTTATCGTCAGCCGATTGTGGATGAAAATACGCTTTTGATTGTAGTTTCCCAATCTGGTGAAACGAGCGATACGCTGGCTGCTCTCAAGGAGTCCAAGAGGCTTGGGGCAAAGACGTTGGCAATTACAAACGTAGTGGGTTCTTCCATTGCCCGTGAGGCAGATCAGGTACTCTATACGTGGGCTGGCCCTGAGATTGCTGTAGCTTCGACGAAGGCATATACGACGCAGTTGATTCTCTTTTTCATGCTGGCGCTCTATATGGCACAGATCAAGAAGTCCCAGTCGGAGGAACGCATCAAGGAATTGATTGGCATGCTCAAGAATCTTCCGGCACAGGTCAGCGAGATTTTGACGGATGTTGAGCCAATCAAGACGTTTGCAAAGCAATATGGATTCAATGAGGACGTGTTCTACATAGGTCGTGCGCTGGATTATTTCGTTGCATTGGAAGGCTCCCTGAAGCTCAAGGAGATTTCCTATATTCATGCGGAGGCTTATGCGGCAGGCGAGCTCAAGCATGGTACCTTGGCACTGATTTCTGAGGGTGTTCCCGTTATTGCGCTTGCAACCCAGAAGTCGGTTTATGAGAAAACGCTTTCCAACATCAAGGAGGTCAAGGCACGGGATGCGGTTGTCATTGGTGTGGCAGCAGAAGGTGATGATGAGCTTGAGAAGTATGTAGATCATGTCATCAAGGTTCCGGAAACGGACGAGCTTTTGATTCCGCTTTTGACGGTTGTGCCGCTCCAGCTCTTGGCGTACTTTGCAGCGATTACTCGTGGCTGTGATGTGGACAAGCCGCGTAACCTTGCAAAATCCGTTACCGTGGAGTAAAAAACAGTTCTTGCGAAAAACTTGTTCTTTTTTCCGTTGCGTTTTGTTTTGGCAGATTGTGCTGAGATGCTTTAGAAAATGCTGGACAGTGTTTTCTGTTTATGTTTTAATGTTTAGTAGGGAATTTTGTTGAAAAGGAGCGAGGTTTTTCGTGAAGATACTGGCACGTCATCTGACAGTGGATCTTTATAATTGCAAATCAAGCAAGCTGCAGGATATGGAAGCCATCAGGGATGCTCTTGGAAAGGCAGTAGAGCAGCAGGGATACCAGAATATGGATGTCATGGAGCAAGCGGCAGATGGGCAGGAGTTGTTTGCTATGGTGTCCTTTCAAGGAGGGCATGCGGCGGTACATGCTTTTGCGGAGCTTCGCTATGTAGCGTTGGATATTTTCCTTTGTGAAGAAAATGCGGAGCCGGAGGGCATTTATCGGTCGCTCCAAAAGTTCTTTCAGCCAGACAAGACGAAGGCAACGCTTCTGAAACGTGGGGATTTTGGAAAGGAAAGAGAAATTAAGCCCAAAACCAAGACCAGCGTGGCGCCGCTGCGCAAGATTCATAACACGGGTGCTAAGGTTATTCGTGTCTTGGCGCATCGCAATCGGCAGTAGGAAAGGTTATCCTGTTGCATACGGTCAAGTGGACTTTGGAAGGTACTGCGATTTTTGTCCCTGACTGGATTCCAGTCAGGGACTTTTATTTTATGGGGGTAATTTTATGGAAAAATATACGCCGGAAGTTATTGAGAAGAAATGGCAGAAGAAATGGAAGGAAGGGGACGTTTACAGGACGGAGATGGAGGAGAGCCGCCCGAAGTACTATGCACTGGAGATGTTTCCTTACCCGTCCGGGAAGCTTCACATGGGGCATGTTCGGAACTATTCCATTGGTGATGTCATGGCACGTTACAAGACAATGGAAGGCTTTAATGTGCTTCATCCGATGGGGTTTGATTCCTTTGGCATGCCAGCGGAAAATGCGGCAATCAAGCATGGGGTAAGGCCGTCTGACTGGACTTACAGCAATATTGAGAACATGAAGCGCCAGCAGGATGAGATGGGTCTGTCCTATGACTGGGAGCGCGAAGCGATTACTTGCTCACCGGAATATTACAAGTGGACGCAGTGGCTGTTTGAGCTTTTTTATCAGAGAGGCCTTGCCTACAAGAAAAAGGCATCCGTTAATTGGTGCGACACCTGTGGAACGGTTCTCGCCAATGAGCAGGTGATTGATGGAAAGTGCTGGCGTTGTGATTCTGAGGTTCACAAGAAGGATCTTTCCCAGTGGTTCTTTAAGATTACGGAATATGCAGATGTTCTTTTGAAGGATTTGGAAAAGCTGGAGGGCTGGCCGGAACGGGTCAAGACCATGCAGGAAAACTGGATTGGCCGCAGTGAAGGCTTGGAGTTTACGCTCGATGCTCCAGAACTGGGAGAAAAGATTCCTGTTTATACAACTCGTCCCGATACAGCATACGGCATTACGTTCTTGGCTCTTGCCGCAGAGCATCCATTGATTGAAAAGATTTGCGAGAACAACCCAAAGGCAGATGCGATCAAGGAATTCTGCAAAAAGGCACGCAGCCAGTCAGAGATTGAGCGTACTTCCAGCGAGTCGGAAAAGGAAGGCATTTTTACGGGCTATTGCTGCATCAATCCATTTAATGGCAACAAGGTGCAGATTTGGGTGACGAACTATGTGCTGGCCGAGTATGGTACGGGTGCTGTTATGGGCGTGCCGTCTGGTGACCAGCGTGACTGGATGTTTGCAACAAAATACGGCATTGACAAGATTTTGACGCTTCAGCCCAAGGACAAGGAATTGAAGCTTGAGGAAATGACGGAAGCTTATGTGGAAAAGGATGGTGTGCTGGTCAATTCCGGAAAGTTCACTGGCATGGAAATGCACAAGGCAATGGCAGGCATTATCGACGAGGCAGAGGCACAGGGCTTCGGCAAGCGCCGCGTGAACTACCGTTTGCGTGATTGGCTGATTTCTCGCCAGCGTTACTGGGGTGCGCCTATACCGGTAATTCACTGCCCACATTGCGGAGAGGTACTGGTTCCGGAAAAAGATTTGCCCGTAAGGCTTCCAGAAAATGTCAAATTTGAGCAGGGAGCAGTTTCTCCGTTGGCACAGTGCGAGGAGTTCGTAAATTGCAAGTGCCCGAAATGCGGTGCAGACGCAAAACGGGAAACGGATACCATGGATACCTTTATTTGCTCCTCGTGGTATTTCCTTCGTTATACGGACCCGAAGAATGCGGAAGCACCATTTGCCAAGGACAAGGTTAATTACTGGGCACCTGTGGATCAGTATATTGGCGGCATTGAGCATGCGATTCTTCACCTCCTGTATTCCCGTTTCTTTACGAAGGTCTTGAAGGATGCAGGATTGGTTGACTTTGATGAGCCGTTCAAGAATCTCTTGACGCAAGGCATGGTCATCAAGGACGGCGCCAAGATGTCGAAGTCGAAGGGGAATGTCGTTTCTCCGGAGGAAATCATTGCAAAGTACGGCGCGGATACGGCACGTCTTTTCATTCTTTTTGCTGCACCTGTGGATCGCGATTTGGAATGGAGCGATCAGGGCGTGGAAGGAGCGTTCCGTTTCCTTGGGCGTGTTTGGCGTATTCTGGATCATTTTGAGGATGTCATCAAGAAAGCACCCGATGCCTATGATACCAGTGCATTGACGAAGGAAGAAAAGGATCTTCGCCGTGTGCTTCATGCTACGATAAAGAAGGTAACGGAGGACGTGCGTGACAGATTCATGTTCAATACGGCCATCAGTTCTGTCATGGAGCTTGTCAATGCGCTCTATGCGTTCCAGGACAAGGAAGTGAATCCGGGACTGGTTCGTGAGATTGCTTCGGCACTCATTCGTATGCTGGCACCGTTTGCTCCGCACATCACGGAGGAGCTGTGGGAAATCCTCTTTGCCAAGGGCAGCGTCCATTGCCAAAAGTGGCCGACCCATGAAGAGGCTGCAACTGTGCTTGAGGAAATCGAGATTGTTCTTCAGATTAACGGCAAGGTGCGTGACAAGCTGACAATTCCAGCAGGAACGGATCGTGCAGAAATGGAAAAAATTGCAATGGGACAGGAGCGAGTCAAGTCTTTGACAGCAGGAAAGCAGATCGTCAAGGTGATTTGCGTTCCTAAGAAGCTCGTTAATATCGTTGTAAAATAATGAAGCTAAAGATTTTTCTTCAACAGCTTGCTGTAAGTGGGGAAAATCAAATTTTAACAAGCGGTGAGCATATCTCCCGCTTCGTTGAAACGCAAATT